>CAMXNV010000081.1 GCA_947245315.1 uncultured Oscillibacter sp.
GAAAATCTCCAGGGAGATCTCCCGGGCCCCTGCGGGGACGTAGTCCGCCAAGGTGTGATTCATGCCGCACAGATGCTCCTGATAGAGGTAGGCATAGCCGGGCTTCTGGACGGCCAGGAAGCCCCGGCCGCAGAGCAGCGGCGTCAGGGCGGAAAAGGGGGTGTCCCCGGGCAGGGAGAGGGTCAGAGGCGCCCCGGTGACGGGGTGGAGGAAGTGTACCTGCATCTCAGCCATGAGCCGCCGCCCCCTTTCCCGCCGCCTCGCAGCCCAGAGCGAAGGCCCGCCGGTTGATCTCCAGCACCCTGCCCTGGAACCGCTGGGCCAGGATCTTCTCCAGGTCCTCCCGGTTCAGGGGGGCGCCGGGCAGCTGGGTGAAGGCGCCCAGCAGGGCGATGTTGGCGGCCTTGGAGTCCCCGGCCTCCATGGCGATGTCCGCCGCCGGGATGGCCAGGGTCATGCTGGACAGCCGCCCGATCTCCGCCTGGAGCTCCTCCAGCGGCGGATAGGTCTGGACGCCCTGGAGGACGCCCAGGGGATAGACGGGCCGGGGGTCGTAGACGGTGACGGTGTCCGCCCCGGCGTACTTCCGGGCGATGCGCAGGGTCTCCAGGGGCTCGAAGCCGATGATGATGTGGGCCTCGCCCGCGGGGATCAGCACGCTGGGGTCCCACTGGTTGGAGACCCGGACATGGCTCATGACGGAGCCGCCCCGCTGGCTGGCGCCGTAGGTCTCGCCCACGGCCACGCGACAGCCCCGGTCGCACATGGCGCTGCCCAGAATCTCGGCGGCCAGCACGTTGCCCTGTCCGCCGATGCCGCAGACCACGATGTTCAGAGGATCGTATTTCAGCGTCATGCCTCCTCGCCTCCCTCAACTTTGATAGCCCCGGAGGGGCAGAGCTTGGCGCACACGCCGCAGCCCACGCAGGTGACCGGGTCGATTTGCGCCTTGTTGTTCTTGAAGTCCCAGGTGTTTCCGGGGCAGCCCCAGACCCGGGAGCAGTACTTGTCGCAGCCGCAGCCGTCTCCGACGCACACGCTCTGGTCCACGTAGACCCGGACGGGCTTTTTGCTCCGCTCCTTGGCCTTGAGGGTGGCGCAGGGCTGGCGCATGATGAGGACATTCATCCCCGGCTGGTCCAGCAGGCGGCGGAGGGTCTTCTCCGCCTCCACCACGTCGAAGGGGTCGGCCACTTCTACTTTACAGCCCACGGCGTCCAGAATCTTGGGGATGTCCATGGGCTTCACGGCGTCGCCCATGGCGGTGAGGCCGGTGCCCGGGTGGGGCTGGAAGCCCGTCATGGCCGTGGCCGAGTTGTCCAGGACGATGAGGAGCATGTTGGCGTTGTGATAGGTGGCGTTCACCAGGCCCGGGAGGATGGTGTGGAAGAAGGTGGAGTCGCCGCACATGGTGACCACCTTCTGGTCCAGGCCGTAGTTGGTGAGCTGGCCCAGGCCCTCGGCCACGTTGACGCCGGAGCCCATGCAGTTGCAGACCTGGTAGGCGTACTGCCCGGCGGACTGGCCGGCCATGAAGTAACAGCCGATGTCGCCCACCACGACGCCGGGGTGCTTCTCCTGGCGCATGGCCCGTTTGAGGAGATAGAAGGTGGCCCGGTGGGGGCAGCCCGCGCAGAAGCTCATCTCCCGGACGGGGAGCTCCAGCTCGCCAGTGGGGCGCTTCTCAGGCAGGGGCGCGCCGGTGAGCCGGGCCACGGCGGCGGTGACCACGTCCGGGTCCAGCTCGCCGGTCTGGGGCAGGGCCCCGTCCCGGCCCAGGAACTTGAGCCGCAGGCCCTCCCGGCCCGCCAGGGCCTGGATGGCCCGCTCCAGGAAGGGGTCCACCTCTTCGAGGATCAGGACCTCCTCCGCGGGGCGGAGACAGCGCAGTATGTAGTCCTCCGGCAGGGGCCAGAGGGTTCCCAGGGCCAGGAAGCCCACGTCCTTCTCCCCGCCCAGGCGGCGGAGGGCCTCCTGGCCGTAGAGGCAGCCGGTGCCCCCGGCGATGATGAGCTTCTTGGGGGCCTCGGGCCCGGCGTAGTGGTTGAAGGGGCTGGCCTCGAAGCACCGGCGCAGGTCCTCCAGCTTCTGGAGGGCGGGGCCGTGCATGTAGCACACGCAGACCATCCGGTCCCACTCCTTGACCCGCTCCAGGGGCCGGTGTCCCTCCGGCAGGGGGCCCAGGGTGACGTTGCCCCGGCCGTGGCAGACCCGGGTGGTCAGGCGGACCAGCACCACCTGTCCCACCTTCTCGGAGAGCTCGAAGGCGTAGGGGATCATGTCCTTAGCCTCCTGCATGGTGGTGGGCTCCAGCAGGGGGATGCCCGCGGAAAGGGCCTGCCAGCGGGAGTCGAACTCGTTGGTGGAGGAGTGGGCGCTGGGGTCGTCGGAGGAGACGATCACGAGGCCGCCTTTGACCCCGTGCTGGGCCGCGCAGTGGAGCGCGTCCGCGGTGCACAGCAGGCCGTTCTGCTTCACGATGCAAAGGGCCCGCCCGTTGGCCAGGGACGCGCCGCAGCAGGCCTGTAGGGCGCAGACCTCGTTGGTGGACCACTCCGCGTAGAAGCCCCTCTCCCGGGCGATCTTGCCCAGCATCCCCAGAATCTGGGAGGATGGGGAACCCGGGTAGGAGGCGGCGAAGTGAATCCCGGCCTCCACGGCGCCCCGCACAATGGCCTCGTTGCCCTGCATCAGGCAGACCTGACCGGGGGCGTTGGCCGTCATTGTCCATTCCATGGTAATTGCGTCACCCTCTCTGTAAAATCGTAGCGTTTGCCGGACGTTCCGGCGGTTTTGTACCAGCCGTTATTGTAGCACTTTAAAGAGATCAATGCAAGGGCCGGGGGAAGAAAAAGAAGGGAGGGGAGGCGGAATCCCCTTGCTCCCCGGCGGTTTTTGTGGTATACTGCCCTCGATTTTCAATCGATGGAAAGGAGGCCGTCCTATGTTCACCGGCTTTACCGACGAGACCGTGGATTTCATGTGGGGCATCCGCTTCAACAACGAGCGGACCTGGTTCGAGGCCCACAAGGAACTCTACCTCACGCACTTCTACCATCCCATGCAGGACCTGGGGGCGGAAATCTACGCTTTCATCCGGGCGGAGCGCCCGGACTACGACCTGATTCACAAGGTAACCCGCATCTACCGGGACGCCCGCCGCCTCCACGGACGGGGGCCCTACAAGGAGAGCCTGTGGTTCTCGGTGGAGGAGCCCTCGGAGCAGTGGACGGCCAAACCCACCTTCTGGTTCGAGCTGTCGCCGGAGTGCTGGAGCTACGGCATGGGCTACTACTGCCCCAAAGCC
This sequence comes from uncultured Oscillibacter sp., assembly GCA_947245315.1. Lineage (GTDB taxonomy): Bacteria > Bacillota > Clostridia > Oscillospirales > Oscillospiraceae > Oscillibacter. The sequence goes on from CAMXNV010000081.1 coordinate 3,308, forward strand.
CTGACCATGGCGAAGCTCCGGGCCCGGCTGGACCGGGCCCCCAGGACCATGGAGACCCTCACCCGGAAGCTGAACCGGCAGACGGAGTTTATCCTGGAGACGGAGGCCTACAAGCGGCCCAAGGGCCCCGCGCCCTCGCCGCTGCTGGAGCCCTGGTATAGGGCGAAGTCCTTCACCCTCTGCCATGAGGAGAAGCTGACGGAAGACCTGTTCTCCCGGGCCATCGTGGAGCGGCTGAAACAGGGCTATCGGTTCCTGCTGCCCTATTACGACTACTTCGTCACGCTGGACGGGGACCCGGACCCCAGGGAGGAAGCTCCTGCGTCCTCCTCGGGCAAATGAACGCGGAGGTGAAATGGTGGTGAAGAAGAAAAAGGCATTCATCATAAGCGCTGCTCTTTTAGCGGCAATTGCCCTCGCGCTTAGCCTGAATGTCTTCGTAAGGCAGAAATTTATTATGGCCTCTACTTATACCGAGCTTGAATATAGGGGGTACACCGCGCAGGATGTTAGCGAAATAAAAATTGAGCACTCCTATTTAAATCGAATTCTTAGTTATAACGAGTGGATCATATCTGTAGAGTTTAAGAAAGAGCCCGGTATTCTTTTTCAGTTCACCTATCGAGATGATGACATTATTTTTGAAGGAGTAAGCTCCGAGCCTTTGCTTGATAAAGAAGAGATTCTTGATTATTCGGAAAAGTTCAAAAACGGAACTTTATTAGGAGAATAAATTCCGGCTAACCGGGCGGCCGCCTGTTTTCGGTGCTTTGATGAAGGTCTTTGCCAAATAGCCGGGGAAAAACGCCTTGACAATTTCGCCCCGGACGGTTATACTGAACATAGAAAGGGCGCTGCCGGTAGACGGTTCGCCCTCTGCTAGTTACCTAAAAAGAGTAACCGCCGCGCTGTGGGGACAGGGGCGGTTACTTCTTTTTGTAGACCTGTACGAACAGGCTGCAAATGCCGATGACAACCATACAAAGCTGTAACACTTCGGATGTACTCATTAGAGCAGCCCCCCTCTCATAAAATCAGGAGGCAAGAAGCTGCCCCCTGTCGAGAGGGCGAGCGCTGCCGGCAGCGCAAGCTCACTTTACCACAGAATTGGTCGAAAAGCAATATACCCAAATTCAAAAACAAAGGAGAAAACCTCATGAAAGCCTGTCCCGACAGAGCGGCGGCCCTGGCGCTGCTGCGCAAGTACAACACGGAGCCCTTCCACCTTCAGCACGCCCTCACCGTGGAGGCCGTTATGGGCTGGTACGCCCAGGACCTGGGGTACGGCGACGACGCCGCCCTCTGGTCCACCGTGGGCCTGCTCCACGATGTGGACTTCGAGAAGTGGCCCGAAGAACACTGCAAAAAGGCCCCCGAGCTCCTGGCGGAGCTGGACTGCTCCGATGAGCTGGTCCATGCCGTGTGCAGTCACGGCTACGGCATCTGCTCTGACGCGGAACCCATCCACGAGATGGAAAAGGTCCTCTTCGCGGCGGACGAGCTGACGGGCCTCATCGGCGCCGCCGCCCGGATGCGCCCCAGCAAGTCCTGCTCCGACATGGAGGTGTCCTCCCTCAAGAAGAAGTTCAAGGACAAGAAGTTTGCCGCGGGCTGCTCCCGGGACATCATCAAGACCGGCGCGGAGCGCCTGGGCTGGGAGCTGGAAACCCTGATGGACAAAACCCTCCAGGCCATGCGGGCCAGCGAGGCCCAGGTGGCCGAGGAGCTGGCGTCTTTGACCTGAGGCCATAAAAGAATCAAAGGAGCGCCGGGCAATGCCCGGCGCTCCTTTTTGCGATGAGAGGGGCGGCAATGAGGGCAATCAAGCCTCTAAAGAAGCCGCCTCCAGAGCCCGGAACACCCGCCGGGAGTAGACCGCCGTAGCCGCCGCGGCCCCCGCCGCGCCAAACAGCACGGCCCAGGCCGGACAGCCCTCAAACAGTACGCCGTAAACCGTCTGCCCCAAGGGCGAGGCGCAATTGGACACTGCCATAATGAAGGCCATCACCTTCCCCAGCAGCTCGGGGGGCGTCTGCCGCTGGGCGGCGGCGCTGAGGAGCACCACCAGCAGGGTGGACGCCACCATGATGGCAAAGCTCATAGCCGTCACCGTCAGCCAGCCCGCCAGGGGCGGAACCCCCGGCAGCAGGGCCGCCCCCATGCCCGCCGCCGTCAGCGCGGCGGCCAGCAGCAGGGCGCTTCCCCTCCGGAGTCCCAGGCGCTCCCCCAGGCAGGCCGCCAGGAGGCCGCCGAAGAGCCCGCCCAGGCCCATGGCCCCCTGGGTCAGGCCCAGGCGGCTGTCGCTCATGTTCAGCACCTGGACCACCGCCACGGGAATGCCCACAATTAGGGCCGCGGACAGCACCAGGTTGAACAGGGCCAGCACCAGCACCACGGACAGAAACACGGGCTTCTGCCAGCGGATGAAGCGCCAGCTCTCCCGCAGATCCTGCCCCAGGGCGGACAGCGCGCTCCCCGCCTCCCGGGGCCGGTGGGGAATGCGGATGAACAGCTCCATAGCGGCGGAGAGGGCGAAGCAGCCCACGCTCACCCAGAGGATGGGCCGGATACCGAAGGCCCCGTAGAGCACTCCGCCAATGACCGGCCCCAGCAGGCCCGAGAGGGTGTTCACCATGTTGATGACCGCGTTGGCGCTGGTCAGCCGCTCCGGCACCACCAGAAGGGGGATGCTGGCCTGGACCGCGGGCTGGTAGGCCCCCGCGATGCCGTAGAGGAGCATGAGGAAGGCCACCATCAAAGGAACCAGGGACACCTGCCCCAGCAGCAGGGTGAAGGCCAGAACCAGCCCCGCCGTGGAGAAATCCAGCGCCACCATGATATTCCGCTTGTTCACCCGGTCCGCCACCACGCCGCCGATGGGGGAGCACAGCACGGCGGGGATGATGGCCGCCGCCCCCACCGCCCCCAGCAGGGCCGCGGAGCCGGTCTGCCGCAGGAGGTGCAGCGGCAGGGCAAAACGCAATATGGCGTTGCCGAAGAGCGAGATGATCTGTCCAATGACCACCAGGGTGAAGTCCCGGCGAAACAGACTTGGCTTCATAAAAATTCTCCTTTCAAAACCAACCGTCGGTTTGTATATTCCCAAAAAGGAAACTGCCAGGGTTTGGCAGTTCCTTTTCAGTTCTCAGATTCCGGGGCGGGAGGGCGGGCCAGCTCCGTGTAGCCGATCAGGGTCTCCTGTATCTCTTCATCCAGGAGATCGGTGACGCCGAGAGCGCCGAAGAGCTGGTTGAACACGGCGCACCGGGCCCGGATCTCCTCCGGCGTGGTGGGCTGGATGATGGGGTTGATCCACCCGTCGCACAAGAGGATCATGGCCTCCCCCAGGGCCCGGGGGTGCTCCGTGGGAATGGTGCCGTCGGCCATGCCCTGCCGGATGATGGGCTCCACAAAGTCCGGCACCACCTCCTGGTAGATGCTTCGCAGCTCCGTGACCAGGAACTTGGCGTGGTCGATCAGGTAGGGCATCATGCAGAACATCTTGGCCTGGCGCTCCGGCTGGAGGGAGACCTTGAAAATGGTCCTCAGCTTCTCCAGGCCCGTGAGCCCGGGGGCGTCCCGCACCTGGGAGAGCACCTGGCCGTTCCGTTGGCCGATGCGGTCGCAGACCATATAAAAGATGTCCTCCTTGGAGGAAAAGTGGTGGTAGATCGCGCCCTTGGAGAGGCCCGTCTCCGTGATGATATCCTGGAGGGAGGCCCGCTCATAGCCCTTCTCCGTAAACAGCCGCTCCGCCGTGTCCAGGATTCTGCGCACCGTCTCCTCCGGGTACTTGTTCCGCCCCATAAGGCATTCCTCCGAAAACAGACCGCCGGTCTGTTTGTATCAGCATAGCACGGTTCTTCGCCGCTGTCAAGAAAAACTCACTCCAGCACGGCCAGCTTCCCGTCGGCCCCAAAGGTGACGGGGACGATCTGGTTCCGGGTCTTCTGGGCGATGTCGTCCATCCGCATTTTAGAGGGGTAGTCCGCAATCAGGCTCACCGCCACCCCCTGGCGCTTGGCCCGGCCCGTGCGGCCGATGCGGTGGACATAGTCCTGATTTTCGTCCGGGACGTCGCAGTTGAAGACGATGTCCACGTCGTCCACATCGATGCCCCGGGCGGCCACGTCCGTGGAGACGAAAACCCGGAGCTTCCCCTCCCGGAAGAGGTTCATCACCTGCTCCCGGCGGCGCTGGGGGATGTCCCCGTGGATACACTCCGCGTCGATGCCCCGCATTTGGAGGAACTTGCAGATCCGCTCCGTGGAGCCCTTGGTGTTGCAGAAGGCCATGCAGCGGTCAAAGCCCGTCTCCTCCAGGATTTTGGCGATCACGTCCGCCTTTTCGTTCTGAGCCACGTCCATGCGGAACTGCTTGATATCCGGCTTGTTCTGCTCGTCCTCCCGGACGGTGATCTCGGCGGCGTCCCGCTGGTAGACCCAGGCGATGTCCATGACCTCCCGGGAGATGGTGGCGGAGAAGAGGCCCAAGTTCTTCCGTTTGTTCATCCGGTCCAGGAGCCGGGTCACGTCGTGGATGAAACCCATGTCCAGCATCCGGTCCGCCTCGTCCAGAACCACGGTCTGGGCGCTGTCCACCCGGACGGTGCGGCGCTTCATGTGGTCGCTGAGGCGCCCGGGGGTGGCCACCACAATCTGGGGGCGCTTCTTCAGGGCATCGATCTGCTTGCCGATGGGCTGGCCGCCGTAGAGGCAGACGCAGCGCACCCCGGGGCGGAAGGCGGAGATGTCCCGGAGCTCGTCGGTGATCTGGATGGCCAGCTCCCGGGTGGGGGCCAGGATGACGGCCTGGACGCTGTCGTCCTCGGGGTCCACGTGTTCAATGATGGGGATGCCGTAGGCAAAGGTTTTCCCGGTGCCCGTGGGGGCCTTGGCGATGACGTCCTGCCAGGCCATCATGGGGGGGATGCAGCCCGCCTGGACGGGGGTGGTGAGCTCCAGCTCCCGCCGCTGGATGGCCCGCATAATCTCCGGGGACAGTCCCAGGCTGTCAAACCGGACGCCTTCTGTGTATTCCATAGTGTATTTCCTCTTTTCAAAAAGTGGGGCTTGTGATAAAATAAGATGACAAAGTATCAATGGTATTATACAGGGAAAAGGTCTTCTTGTAAAGCGGTCCGGCTTCACTGGCGCGATATTTTCAGGAATTTAAAACTTTAGTCAGATGAAACTGTTGAAACCGTCAAATTATAAAGGGAAACCCGAAGAAATTGTAGTAAAATTGTGTCTTGTAAATCCAACAAGACGCTTTCTTTATGATAAATTAATGTTGAAAGTAGGGGCAGACGGAAGTTAATAGGAGGTGTCGAACGTGGATGATATGGAGTATGTACGTATTCTGCGTGATTTGCGCGAGGACGCCGACAAAACACAGTCACAGATCGCTGAGGTGCTTGGGACATCTCAGACGATGTACGCGCGCTATGAGCGGGGGGCCAACGAGCTGCCCATTCATCACCTAATCACATTGAGTAAGTATTACGGCGTCAGCACGGATTATTTGCTGGGACTCAGTAAGGAACGCTGAAACGCGGACAGGGATGAACCTGTCCGCGTTTGGTTTTTTTTGGGGGGGGACCCTCTCAGTCCGGCCTATGGCCGGACAGCTCCCCCAAAGGGGGAGCCAAGTAGGGACGGCGATTAGTCCCTGCTACTTTCAAAGAAAGCAGTCTGTTCCTCCAGCAGACTTACTTGCCTCTCCCTTTGGGAGAGGTGGCACGGCGCAGCCGTGACGGAGAGGGTTCTTGCAGAGCTGTCCCGCCCCTCAATCCCGGGCAAA
>CAMXNV010000082.1 GCA_947245315.1 uncultured Oscillibacter sp.
AGCATGGTGATGCAGCCCTTGGCCGTCCCCGGCGGGAGGCAGGTGTCCAGGAAACGGTCCTGGGAGGCGTCCGGCCCCTGCCGGAGATAGGCCTCGTAGGCCCCCTTGGCCTGGCGGATCGCGTCCTGGTACTGGCTCAGGTAGCGCTCCGCCCCGTGGGAGAGGGAGCGCTTCTCCCGGACCTTCTGCATCAGGGAGGAGATGTCCTCCTGCTTCATCTCCGCCTTGAGGATATAGTCCAGGGCGCCGCACTGGAGGGCCACCCGGACGTACTCAAAGTCGTCATAGCCGCTGAGCACGGCGGCGCACAGGCCCGGCCTCTGGGTCCGGAGGGCCTTGATCAGGCTGATCCCATCCTGCCCCGGCATCTTGATGTCGGTAATCAGCAGGTCCACCGGCTCCGTCAGGCACAGCTCCAGGGCCGCGCTCCCGTCGTCCGCCTCCAGGATGCGGGAGCGGTCCCCCTCCAGCTGCTGGAGGATGATTTTCAGCCAGCTGCGCACCAGCGCGTTGTCGTCAGCGATCAGGATTGTCATAGACCAGGATCCTTCCTTTCTCTCCGGTTTTGGGAATGGTGATCCGCACAACCGTTCCGGCCCCCGGGCGGCTGTCGGTCTCCAGGCTGCCGGCCTCCCCGAAGGTCAGCTTCAGCCGCTGGCGCACATTCTCCACCCCCAGGCCGTTGTGGGGGGTCTCCACGCCTCCCCATTTGGTGGGCCGGGCGGAGCGGGTGTCGAAGCCGGTGCCGTTGTCCTCCACGGTGATCTCCGCCAGGTCCCCCAGGTCCCGGGCCCGGACCGTCAGGCGGCAGCGGTCCAGGCTGCCCTTGAAGCCGTGGATGAAGGCGTTTTCCACAATGGGCTGGAGGGTCAGCTTGCAGATGCGGCAGTCCCGGACGGACTCGTCCACGTCGAACTCCACCTCCAGGGGCTTGCTGAACGAAATCCGCTGGAGGGACACGTAGTCCTGGAGCAGCTTGATCTCCTGGCCCACGGTGGAGAGCACGTGGGGGTTGGACAGGGTGCCCCGGAGGATGTTGATGAGGGACAGCAGGGCCCGGTCCGCCTCCTCGTTCTTCCCCGAGAAGACCAGGAAGCGGACGGAGGCCAGGGCGTTGTAAATAAAGTGGGGATTGATCTGGGCCTGGAGGGCCTGCATCTCCGCCCGGTGGCGGGACTCCTGCTCCTCCACCATGCCGGCCAGCAGCTCTTTCAGCCGCAGGAGCATCTCGTTGTACTGGACGGAGAGCTGGCCGATCTCGTCCCGGGAGGTGACGGGCACCATGGTGTCGAAGTTTCCCTCCTTCACCAGGGCGATGTTGTCGCACAGCTGCCGCACCGGCCGGACAAACCGGGCGGAGAAGACCACGGAGAGGACGATGGTCACCGCGAAGTACAGCAGCAGCGCCCCCAGGAAGGTGCTGGTGGCCACCTGGTAGGGCTGGAGCAGCACCACCGGGTCGCTGGCCACCACCAGGGTCCAGCCGCTGGCGCTGATGGTGCGGTAGGCCACGTACTGGGGCCGCTCCCCGGCCTTGTCCGTAGTACAGGCTGCACCGGGCGGCGTCCGGCCGGTAGCCGATGCCCTGGTTGTCCACAAAGGAGACCACGTTCCCCTGCCGGTCCAGCAAGTAGGCGTTCTGGGACTCGGTGAGGTAGCCGGAGTAGATTTTCCGCAGCTCCGTCTCCCGGACGGACAGCAGCAGCGTGCCGGTGGACTCCCAGGTGCTGTGGTCGTGGAGGGCCCGGACGGCGTAGACGTAGTCGCCGGAGACCGCCCCCTCCGGGAAGTCCAGGTGGGAGCGCCAGACGGTGTTGCCGCTCTCCGCGGGAAGAGCCCGGGCGGCGGCGGGGTCCAGGATGCCGGTGTAGCTCCGGCCGCGGTAGAGCTCCCCCTCCGGGGTGAGGACGGAGGCGTCCGCGTAAATCCGCCCGGGGTAGGCGCTGTACTTGCTCAGCAGCTCCCGGACCGGCTCCAGCCGGAGATGGAGGCCGTCCCCGGCGGAGAGGCCCTCCGCCAGCTCCCCGTCCAAATAGTACAGGTTCCCCAGGCCGCAGACCGCTTGCAGCTCCTGATTCAGCCGCTCCGCCAGCTGGGTGGTGCTCTTCTCCAGGGACTCCACCACGTAGGACTCCGTGACGTTCTGCTGGATGGAAAACAGCATGGTGCCGAAAAAGCCCAGGGGGAGGACGATCAGGCCCAAAAACATGAAAATCAGTTTGGTGCGCATGGTCAGGGGGTGTTTTTCTCTCACAAGGCAGCCCTCTCTTTCAGCGAAACCCCGCCGTCCAGGGACGCGGTTGTGATTTCTACAGAAAAAGACTAGCACCAATTAGGTAAAAAGTCAATTTTTCCTGAAAATTTTTTCAAAAATCTAAATATAGTGCCCAGCCCTCCCGGAGCTCCATATTTTTTACTAAATTGTTACAAAGATATGATCTAGTCGAAAAAATGGGCAAATGCTATAATATGCCCATCCAATCCAAAGAAAAGGAGTAACCGAAGATGAAAAAAGTTTTGACCCTTCTCTTGACCCTCTGCATGGTCCTCAGCCTGGCCGCCTGCGGCGGCAAGGACAGCGGCTCCTCCGCTCCGGCGGACAGCGGCACCTCCGCCCCTGCGGACACCGGCTCCGAGGACTCCGGAGATTCCGGCGAGGCCGCCCCCAGCGGGGACACCATTAAGATCGGCCTCTATGCCACCATCACCGGACCCAACGCCCTGGCCGGCGAGATGGCCGAAAAGGGCGCCCGCCTGGCCATCAAGGAAGTGAACGAGGCCGGCGGCGTCAACGGCCAGATGCTGGAGCTGGTGGTCTACGACGACAAGTCCACCCCCGAGGGCGCTGTCCGCGCCGTCACCCGCATGGTGGACGTGGACCAGGTGGCCGCCATGGTCGGCTCCAACTCCTCCCCCAACATCGTGGCCGCCTCCCAGATCACCGAGGACGCCGGCGTTCTCCAGATCGGCTGCGGCACCAGCCCCTCCTACACCAACGCGGGCTATCAGTACATCTTCCGGGGCACGGCCAACGCCAACCTGCCCAACGCCGCCTTTGTGGACGCCATGACCCAGATGGGCGTCTCCAAGGTTGCCATCCTCTCCATCGCCTCTGAGAACGGCGTCTCCGGCGTGAACTCCACCAAGGAGCTGATGCCCTCCTCCATGGAGATCGTCTGCGAAGAGCAGTATCAGCCCACCGACACGGACTTCACCGGCCAGATCGCCAAGGTCATCGCCTCCGGAGCCGACGGCGTCATCCTCTACGGAACCACCAGCGACTCCGCCCTGGCCATCAAGCAGCTCCGCAGCAACGGCTACACCGGCTACATCTACGGGCCCGAGGCTCTGGGTGTGCCCGACATCATCAATGTGGGCGGAGAGGCCGCCGAAAACGTGATCTTTGGCTCCGGAGCCATCATCCCGGCCAGCATCGACGACGCGGCCAACGATGTGGAAAAGGCCATGCTCACCGCCTTTGTGGAGGAGTATGGAGAGATGCCCGTCTCCGACGTGGTCTATCGCGGCTATGACAGCGCCAAGCTGATTGCCATCGCCCTCCAGAACGCCTCCGACATGAGCGATCCCGACGCCGTCCGGGAGGCCGTCCTGGGCATCACCGACCACGAGGGCATCGCCGGCACCTATAACTTCTCCGACGGCTCCGGCGACGGCCTGAGCACCGCCCGCGCCTACATTGTCAGCGGCGGCAAGAACGTGCTGTTCTCCGACTGGCTGGCGGACAATCCTCAGTAATTCCCTATCGGAAGAGAGCCGGGGGGCGTCCACGCGACGCCTCCCGCTTTTTCAAGAAGGACCCTCGGACCCGCGGGCCCCGCTGCCCGCCATCATTACGAAAAGGAGTGAACCCCTATGCTGTTAACACTCGTCATCGGCGCGCTGATGCTGGGCAGCATCTATGGGCTGGTGGGCATGGGCTACGGCCTGATCTACAAGGCCTCCGGCCTCATGTCGCTGGCGCAGGGCGATATGCTGATGATCGGCGCCTTCCTGGGCCTCACCTTCTACAAGATTCTGGGCCTGCCCTTCATCGTCTCCCTGCTCCTGGTCATGGTCATCATGTTCGCCCTGGGGATGTTCATCGAGCGGGTGCTGGTCACCTCCCTGCTGGCCAAGGGCGCCCAGACCGTGTACGTCATCCTCTGCACCATCGCCATCTCCATGCTGCTGCAAAACGGGGCCATGTTCGCCTGGGGCTCCAACGTCATGCAGTTCCCCTCCATCTTCGGCGTCTCCTCTGTGAACATTCTGGGCTATGAGATCCTGCCCGAGCGGCTGCTGGCCCTGGGCGTGGGCATCGTGTGCATGCTGGCCCTCCACTTCTTCATGCAGAAATCCAAGTTCGGCACCTCCATGCGGGCCGCGGCCCAGGACGAGATGGCCGCCAGCACCCTGGGCATCAACGTGCCCCGGACCAAGGGCGCCGCCTGGGGCATCGCCTCCATGCTGGCGGGCTCCATCGGCGTGGTGGTGGGCCCCATCTTCGGCGTCTACACCGCCATGGGCTCCCTCATCGGCCAGAAGGCCTTCGCCTCCGCCGTGGTGGGCGGTTACGGAAACATGTACGGCGCCATCGTGGGCGGCATCTTCTTCGGCTTCGTGGAGACCTTCGTCTCCGCCTACGTCACCAGCCTGTACAAGGACTTCATCTCCTTCGCCATCCTGATCATCGTGATGATCTTCATGCCCACCGGCCTGTTCAAAGAACAGGTCATGGAGTAAAGGGGGGCCGGATATATGCAGACATTGAACACAACTCCCGGCGGGTTTTTGAAGAAGAACCGCTACACCCTCATCGTCCTCCTGATTCTGGCCTGCGTGGCGGCCTGGATGCTCCAGGAGCGCTACCTCTCCATGATTCTGGACTACATCTGCATCTACACCATCGCCGTCACCGGCCTGGACATCCTCTTCGGGTACACCGGCCAGGTCAGCTTCGGCCAGGCGGGCTTCTACGCCATCGGCGCCTATACCTCCACCCTGCTGTCCATCAACCTGGGCATCCCCCCCATCCTCTCCATCCTCCTGGGGGCCGCCCTGGCGCTGCTGTTCGGCATCCTGATCGCCTTCCCCGCCTCCCGGCTGGTGAAGCACTTCCTCTCCCTGCTGACCATCGCCTTCGGCCAGATGGTCTACACCTACATCGTGGGCGCCGCCTGGCTGACCCGGGGCCCCTCCGGCATCACCGGCATCCCCAAGGTCTCCCTCTTCGGCTACACCTTCAAGGGCTACCAGAGCTACTTCTGGCTGGTGCTGGTGGCGGTGGTGCTGGTGCTGCTGATGAAGCGGAACATCATCAACTCCCGGGTGGGCCGGGCCTTCATCGCCGTCCGGGAGAACCCCCACGCCGCCGCGGGCATGGGCATCAATGTGGCCAAGTACAAGATCATGGCCTTCGGCATCAGCGCCTTCCTGGCGGGCCTGGCCGGCGCGTTCTACGCCCACATGGTGGGCTTCATCAGCCCGGATACCTTCACCAGCACCCAGTCCAACATGTTCATGACCATGCTGCTCTTCGGCGGCATCGCCACCATCTCCGGCTCCCTCATCGGGGCGGCCATCATCACGGTGATCACGGAGCTCCTCCAGAGCTTCGCCTCCGCCCAGACCCTGGTCTACGCCGGCTTCATTCTGGTGGTGCTGTTCTTCCTGCCCAACGGCGTGGTGGGCATGTGGGATAAGGCCCGTGCCATGTTCCTCAAAAAGCGTCTCGGGAAAAAGGAGGTGGCCTCATGACGGAGAATATCATGCTGGAGGTCCAGGACCTCACCATCCGCTTCGGCGGCCTGGTGGCGGTGAACGCCGTGAACTTCCAGGTTCCCGCCGGATCCATCTTCGGCCTTATCGGCCCCAACGGCGCGGGCAAGACCACCCTGTTCAACATGATCAGCGGCGTCTACGCCCCCACCAGCGGCAAGGTCATCTTCAACGGCCAGGAAATCCAGGGCCGTCCCCCCTATAAGGTCAACGCCCTGGGCATCGCCCGGACCTATCAGAACATCAACCTGTTCAAGAAAATGACGGTGCTGGAGAACGTCATGGTGGGCTGCCACACGAAGACCCACTCCGGCCTCTTCTCCTCCATGCTCCACACCCCGAAGCAGCGGGACGTCATCAAGAAGTGCCTGGGCATCCTGGACTTCATGGAGCTGGGCGACAAGGCGGAGCTCAAGGCCTCCAGCCTGTCCTACGGCGAGCAGCGCCGCCTGGAGATCTCCCGGGCCCTGGCCTCGGAGCCCAAGATGCTCCTCCTGGACGAGCCCGCCGCCGGTATGAACGGCGCGGAAAAGGAAGACCTCCAGCAGACCATCCGGAAGATCGCCGACAAGGGCATCACGGTGCTGCTGGTGGAGCATGACATGAAGCTGGTCATGAACGTGACGCACCAGATCTGCGTCATCAGCTTCGGCAAGCGCATCGCCTTCGGCACGCCGGAGGAGATACAGCAGAACCCCGACGTGATCGAGGCTTATCTGGGAGGTGGGCTGGATGTCTAAGATTCTGGAAGTTAAGGACCTGCATTTCCACTACGGTGAGATTCACGCCCTGAAGGGCATCAGCCTGGACGTGGAAGAGGGGGAGGTCGTCACCCTGATCGGCGCCAACGGCGCGGGCAAGACCACCACCCTCCGGGCCCTGTCCGGCCTGCTGGGCCACATCACCAGCGGCGAGGTCTGGTTCATGGGCGAGCGCATCGACAGCCTCAAGCCCTACGTCATCGCCTCCAAGGGCCTGGCCCAGTGCCTGGAGGGCCGCCACATCTTCGGCAACCTCACCGTCCGGGAGAACCTGGAGATGGGCGCTTACCTCCGCAAGGACGCCGCCGCCGTCAAAAACGACTTTGACTATGTATACGACCTGTTCCCCCGCCTTCTGGAGCGGGAGCAGCAGCGGGCGGGCACCCTCTCCGGCGGCGAGCAGCAGATGCTGGCCGTGGGCCGGGCGCTGATGCAGAGCCCCAAGATCCTGATGATGGACGAGCCCTCCCTGGGCCTGGCGCCCCTGGTCATCCAGGATATTTTCAGCACCATCAAACGGATCAACGCCGACGGGATGCCCATCCTGCTCATCGAGCAGAACTCCAACGCCGCCTTGAAAGTGGCCAACCGGGGCTATGTCATTGAAAACGGCGAGATCGTCCTGAAAGACTCCGCCGCCAGCCTCCTCGTCAACGAGGACGTGAAAAAAGCTTATCTGGGCGGCCAGTGACCGCCCGGGAGATAGGGAGTGTAATTGTGGAGAACAGCAAGCAGCTGGCCGGCCTGGCGAACCAGGCCCGGCTTCTGGCCCTGGACGCGGTGTACACCGCCAAGTCCGGCCACCTCGGGGGCTCCTTTTCCATCATGGATGCCCTGACCGTTTTGTACTTCAACACCCTGCGCGTCGACCCCGCCGACAGCAAGAACCCGGACCGGGACCGCTTCGTCCTCTCCAAGGGCCACTGCTCCCCGGCGCTGTACGCCGTGCTGGCCCTCCGGGGGTACTTCCCCGTGGAGGATATGAAAAAGTTCCGCTCCATTCACCATCACATGTCCGGCCACGTGGAGATGAACCACGTCAACGGCGTGGACATGTCCGCGGGCTCCCTGGGCCAGGGCCTCTCCGCCGCCGTGGGCATGGCCCTGGCGGGGAAGCTGGACGGCAAGGGCTACCGGGTCTACGCCGCCATGGGCGACGGGGAGATCGCCGAGGGCCAGATCTGGGAGGCCGCCATGGCCGCCGCCCACTACAAGCTGGACAACCTCTGCGGCATGGTGGACGTGAACGGCCTGCAAATCGACGGGCCCACGGACCAGGTGATGTCCTCCGCCCCTCTGGGAGACAAGTTCCGCTCCTTCGGCTGGCACGTCATCGACGTGGACGGGCACGACTTTGAGGCCATGGCCGCCGCCTTTGAGGAGGCCAAAACCGTTTCTGGCAAGCCCACCATGGTGCTGCTCCACACGGTGAAGGGCAAGGTCGTGTCCTTTATGGAAAATCAGGTCGGCTGGCACGGCAAGGCCCCCAGCGACGAGGAATACCAGCAGGCCCGGACCGAGCTGCTGGCGAGAATGGAGGCGTGAGAGATGGGTGAGAAAATCGCAACCAGAGCCGCCTACGGCGACGCGCTGAAAAAGTACGGCCAGGAGAACCCCCGGGTCATCGTCCTGGACGCGGACCTCTCCGGGGCCACCTACTCCAACCGCTTCGCCCAGGCCGTGCCGGAGCGCTTCCTGGACTGCGGCATTGCCGAGTGCAACATGGTGGGCATCGCCGCCGGCCTGGCCACCACGGGGAAGATTCCCTTTGTCCACTCCTTTGCCATGTTCGCCGCCGGACGGGTCTACGACCAGGTCCGCAACTCCGTGGCCTACCCCCACCTGAACGTGAAGATCGTGGGCACCCACGCGGGCCTCTCCGTGGGAGAGGACGGCGCCACCCACCAGTGCAATGAGGACATCGCCCTGATGCGGGTCATCCCCGGCATGACTGTGGTGAACCCCTGCGACGCCTTTGAGGCGGAGGCGGCGGTGAAGGCCGTCATGGACTACGAGGGCCCCTGCTACCTGCGGATCGGCCGGAACCCGGTGGAGGTAGTCATGGACCAGGTCCCCGGCTACCACTTCGAGCTGGGCAAGGGCATCCTCCTCCGGGAGGGGACCGACGTGGCCGTGCTGGCCACGGGCATCATGGTCCAGGAGGCCCTGAAGGCCGCCGAGACCCTGGCGGCGGAGGGCATCTCCGCCCGGGTCATCAACATCCACACCATCAAGCCCCTTGACCGGGAGATCATCGTAAAGTCCGCCCGGGAATGCGGCGTCATCGTCACCAGCGAGGAGCACAACGTCCTGGCGGGCTTCGGCAGCGCCGTGGCGGAGGTGGTCTCCGAGACCTGCCCCGTGCCGGTGGTGCGCCACGGCGTCAACGATGCCTTCGGCCGCAGCGGCACCGCCCAGCAGGTGCTGGACGCCTACGGCGTCAATGCCGCCGGAATTGTGGAGTCCGTCCACAAGGCCCTGGCGATGAA
>CAMXNV010000083.1 GCA_947245315.1 uncultured Oscillibacter sp.
TGAGGGAGCTGGCAGCGCCGTAGGCGCTGACTGAGGGAGTTCCCCGTAAGACCCCCCTAAGTCTCCTCCGCCCGCTCAGCCATCCGGCTGATATTCACATGGAAATAAACGAACTCCCCCGACGCCAGCAGGGCCCCCGCCTCGTCGGTGATCTCCACAGCCACCAGGACGGTGCTCCGCCCCCGGTGGCGCACCCTTCCCGTGGCGCGGATGGCGCCGTGGGCCCGGTTGTCCAGGAAATGCAGGTTCCCGCTCTGGGTGACGTAGTGCCGCCCGTCGGTATGGGCGGCGGCTCCGGCGGCGTCGTCCGCCAGGGTGTACATGGCCCCGCCGTGGACCATGCCGTAGGGGTTCCGGCTCTCCGGGGCGATGTCCAGACGGTAAACCGCCGTGTCCGGCTCCACGGACTCCAGGCGGATGAAGTTGTGGTTCGTAAAGGCGTTGGTCCCCAGCCGCAGGGTCTTCAGACGGAGCTTCTCCAGGTCTTCCATAAAAAGCCCTCCTCTTTTGAAGTGGAAAATGCCAGCTCAGTATACCACAACCCGGGCGGCTTTTCCACTTTTTTTGCCGGGGAAAAGAGTCGAAAAAAAGAACTTGACAAACAGGGAACGATGAGTATAATGAACATATGAACACTCGTTCAATTGTTAATCGGAGAGGAGGCGGGACTATGGAGGACCGCTATAATGTGGAGTGCTGCGATTTTATCCACGCCCACGAGGAGCTTGTGGAGCGGGTCCGGCGGGAGCTGCCGGGGGAGGACACCCTGTACGATCTGACGGAGCTGTTCCGCATCTTCGGGGACTCCACCCGGGTCCGGATTTTGTATGTGCTCTTCGAGGCGGAGATGTGCGTGTGCGACATTGCCCAGCTGCTGGGGATGACCCAGTCGGCCATCTCCCATCAGCTCCGGGCGCTGAAGAACGTCCGGCTGGTGAAGTCCCGCCGGGAGGGCAAGACGGTGTTTTACTCCCTGGCGGACGACCACGTGAAGACCATCATCGACCAGGGGCTGGAGCACGTCCGCGAATGAGGTTTCCCTATGTGAAACATATGAACATATCAGGAGGAAATTGTTATGAAAAAGCGTTTCAAGCTCACCGATCTGGACTGTGCCAACTGCGCCGCGAAAATGGAAGACGCCATCAAAAAAATTGACGGGGTCAAGGATGCCACGGTCAGCTTTATGGCCCAGAAAATGACCGTAGAGGCGGACGACGCCCGGTTTGACGAGATTATGCAGGAGATTGTGGCCGTCTGCAAAAAAGTGGAGCCGGATTGTATTATCAACCTTTAAGCAGGTTGGGGCCTTTACTCGCCCTTGCTGTTTCCGAAGAGGGTAGTCCGTTCCTCCGGCAAGCCTACTTGCCTCTCCCTTTGGGAGAGGTGGCACGGCGAAGCCGTGACGGAGAGGGCTCCTCCCGGAACCTCTCATGTATCGATAGACCACCCCGTAGGGGCCGCCGCCCTCGGCGGCCCGTTCCTCCGAGACGCCGTTGCTTCGGTAGGCGCAACCCCAAGGCTCCCTCTTTGAGGGAGCTGTCGCCGCCGGAGGCGGTGACTGAGGGAGTTCCCCCGTAAAAGCCAGCCCCTTGGCAAACTCCCTCCGTCACGGCTTCGCCGTGCCACCTCCCTCAAAGAGGGAGGCTTTAGAGAGCGGGGTGTGGGACCTGCACCCCTGTGCGGGCCATTCCCCAGCAAACATCCCACCACAAAAAAACAGGCCCCCCGGCCTAGCAAACCCCGGGGAGCCCAAAACCACAGCACAGGCGGCATGACCGCCCTCCATGTTGCCTCCAGTATAGCAGAACCTAAAGAGAAATGCAAGCAAAAACGCACACAGGAGGTCCTTCCCATGAAAAACCTCACCCGCAAGCAGCGGAAAATGCTCTATCGAATCCTTCTGGCAGCGGCCCTGCTGATCGTTGTCAAGCTCCTGCCCGCCCTTTACCTGCCGGCCCGGATTCCCCTGCTCACCACGGCGGACCTCCGCCTGAACAGCGGCCCGGCTTATTTCCTCTCGCCCTGGCTCCTCTACCTGCTCCCCTACGCCGTCATCGGCTGGGACGTCCTTTGGAAGGCCGTGCGCAACATCCTCAACGGCCAGGTCTTCGACGAGAACTTCCTCATGGCCCTGGCTACCGTGGGGGCCTTCGCCACCGGCGAGTACGCCGAGGCCGTCTTCGTCATGCTCTTCTATCAGACCGGCGAGCTCTTCCAGGACTACGCCGTGGGCAAGTCCCGGCAGTCCATCGCCGCCCTCATGGACATCCGCCCCGACGTGGCCAACCTGGAGCTGGAGGACGGCTCCCTGGAGGAGGTGGACCCGGAGGACGTGGAGGTGGGCTCCGTCGTCGTGGTCAAGCCCGGCGAGCGGGTCCCCCTGGACGGCGAGGTGCTGGAGGGCACCTCCGCCCTGGACACCGCCGCCCTCACCGGCGAGTCCGTGCCCCGGGACGTGGGGCCCGGGGACCCGGTTATCAGCGGCTGCGTGAACCAGTCTGGCTTGCTGCGGGTCAAGGTCACCAAGCCCTGTGAGGAGTCCACGGTGTCCAAGATTCTGGACCTGGTGGAGAACGCCGGGGAGAAAAAGGCCGCCAGCGAGAACTTCATCACCCGCTTCGCCCGGTACTACACCCCCTGCGTCGTCATCGCCGCCACGGCCCTGTTTTTGATTCCCACCATCGCCCTGGCCCTGATTCCGGCGGGGGCTCAGCCCGGCTTCCTGGCGGGGACGGACTGGACCGGCTGGCTCCACAGGGCCCTGATCTTCCTGGTCATCTCCTGCCCCTGCGCCCTGGTCATCTCCGTGCCCCTGAGCTTCTTCGGCGGCATCGGCGGGGCCTCGAAGTGCGGCATCTTGGTGAAGGGCAGCAACTACCTGGAGACCTTAGCCCGGACGGAGACCGTGGTCTTCGACAAGACGGGCACCCTGACCCAGGGGAGCTTCACCGTCACCGCCCTGCATCCGGCGGAGGGCGTCACCGAGGACGCCCTGCTGGAGGCCGCCGCCCTGGCGGAGAGCTGGTCCAGCCACCCCATCTCCGTCTCCCTCCGGAAGGCCTGGGGGCGGGACATCGATCCCAGCCGGGTCACGGAGGTGGAGGAGATCGCCGGACACGGCGTCACCGCCAAGGTGGACGGCCGGGCCGTCTCCGCCGGCAACAGCCGCCTGATGGACCGGGAGGGTGTCCGGTGGGAGCTCTGCGAGCTGCCGGGGACCATTGTCCACGTGACGGTGGAGGGCCGCTATGCCGGGCACATCCTCATCTCCGACCTCCCCAAGCCCCAGGCCAAGACCCTGGTAGAGGGCCTGAAGGCGGCGGGGGTAAAGAAGACCGTCATGCTCACCGGAGACACCGAGGCCACCGCCAAGGCCGTGGCCCGGGAGCTGGGCATCGACGAGTACCACGCCCAGCTGCTCCCGGCGGACAAGGTGGACCGGGTGGAGCGCCTCCTGGCCGGGAAGTCCTCCCCCAACGCCGCCCTGGCCTTCGTGGGGGACGGGATCAACGACGCGCCGGTCCTCACCCGGGCGGACATCGGCATCGCCATGGGAGCCCTGGGCTCCGACGCCGCCATCGAGGCCGCGGACATCGTCCTGATGGACGACAACCCGGCAAAAATTGCCACCGCCATGCGCATCTCCCGGAAGACCCTGCGGATCGTGAAGCAGAACATCTGGTTCGCCCTGGGGGTCAAGGGGGCGGTGCTGCTGCTGGGGGCCTTCGGCGTGGCCACCATGTGGGAGGCCGTGTTCGCCGACGTGGGCGTGGCCTTTATCGCGATTCTGAACGCCATGCGCTGCCTCCGGGTGGAGGAGTTCAACAAGTAAAAAGGCAAAGCCGGATGGGGGGTTCCATCCGGCTTTGTTATGCTCAGGGGAGGGGCCTTTCCTGTAGGGGCGGACCTATGTGTCCGCCCTTCTATAGGGATTGCTCAGGGTTCGGAAGAAGGGCTCAGCCCGGCTCCACGCCGATCAGCACGATGGGGACCGAGGGGTTGGAGCGTCCCTCACGGACGATGTTGGTCAGCTCATTCTCGTACCAGGCCACGCCGCTGGACATCTGGGCCATGAGGCTGTGCATGGGGATGATCTCGACGCCCACGTCGATGTCCCCACGGCCATAGAAAAAGGTGTGCTTCACGTGTAGATCGTACTGGACGGAGAAGTATTTCCCAAACTGCACCTCCACGGCCACCCGGTCCTTCACGAAGTCCACTTGGTTATAGGTGCCGTAGGCCTGGAAGCCCATGGAGAAAATGGCCTGGCGCTGTGCCTCCGGGTCCCTGATGTCCACGGTCTCCTTGGTGGTTTGAAGATCCTCGTTGACAAAGTAGGGAATCCGCATGTCCTGCCAGCCGCGGGAGAAGAACTCGTGCTTGAAGAGCACGTTCAGCATGCGGGGCGAGTAGAGTTCTCTTCCCACCATCGTCTTCTCCTGGCTGATTTTTCCAAAGGCTTTGCCCGCGTCCACGTTCCAGATAGCGGCCTGAATCTCCTCCCACAGGTTCGGCCTGTGGACCAGGAGAAACTCCAGGCCGTTTAAATGGCTGTAGAACTGCCCGATTCTCATGTCTTCCTCCACTCCTCCGGCACCTGGGCCACCTTGTCCGTGGGCTTGGGGGTCCAGATTTTCTGGTAGATGGGCCGGGTGGCCAGGGCGCCGTTCCGCAGCTTCTCTATGCGCTCCAGCCCGATGTCCACATAGGACTTCTCCGAGTCCGACCCGCAGGCCCGGCGGCCGTTTTTCAGGGCGGCCACCAAGGAGGACCCCACCCCGGCGAAGGGATCGTACACCAGGTCCCCCGGGTTCGTCAGGGCCAGGACGCAGCGCTCCGCCAGCTCCACGGGGAACTGGCAGGGGTGCTCCACCTTCTCCGGGTGGTTGTTCTTCACGTTGGGAATCTCCCAGATGAGGGCGTCCCAGTCGTCCACCAGGCGCTCCACGGTCAGCTCCCACAGGTCCTCCGGGTTCTTTCCCTTGGGGTTGCCGCTGATCTGGCCGCGCTTTTCCCCTTTGAAGTAGCGCTTTCCGGGGTATTTGGCGGGAACGCGCACGGAATCCAGGTTGAAAATGTACTCGCTGGTCTTGGTGAACCAGAGGATGGTCTCATAGCGCCCGCTGAACCGCTTGGAGCAGTGGAGCCCGTGGCCGAAGTGCCAGATGATCCGGTTCCGCAGGTGGAGCCCCAGGTTCTTGAAGAGGGGGTAGAAATAGATATCCAGGG
This sequence comes from uncultured Oscillibacter sp., assembly GCA_947245315.1. GTDB lineage: Bacteria > Bacillota > Clostridia > Oscillospirales > Oscillospiraceae > Oscillibacter. The sequence goes on from CAMXNV010000083.1 coordinate 5,233, forward strand.
GGTAGACCTCGCCGTTTTCCACGTAGTTGCCCGTCTGCCAGCAGAGGCTCCCGTCGTCGGAGAGGACCCGGACGAACTCCCGGAGCATGGGAGCCAGGCGCTCAATATACTCGCCGATGCTCCGCCGGGTCTCGTACTCCTTGCCGATGTTGTAGGGCGGCGAGGTGATGAGCAGCCGGACGGACCCGTCGGGCAGGGACCGGCAGAACTCCAGGGCGTCCCTGTGCTCGTACCGAAGATCCAAAAGCTCCAAAACAGCGACCTCCTAATTCTCCTGGAAATAGCGCCTGGTGGTCTCCGCGTCGGCGGCGATCTGGGCCCGGAGGGCGTCCAGGGAGTCAAAGCGAATCTCGTCCCGCAAATGCCGGAAGAACTCCAGCCGCAGGGTCTGGCCGTACAGGTCCCCCTGGAAGTCCAGCAGGCAGGCCTCCACCGTCACGTCCGTCCCATTGTTCACCGTGGGCCGGGTGCCCACGTTGGTGACGGCGGGACAGCTCTCCCCGTCGGGGAGGTAGGCCCGGGTGACGTAAACCCCGTGGCTGGGGACCAGCACGTGGGGGGGCACCGTCAGGTTGGCCGTGGGGAACAGCCGGGAGGACCCCAGGCCCCGCCCATGGCGCACCGCCCCTGTCAGGGTGTGGGGGTGGCCCAGGTAGCGGTTGGCCCGCTCCACCTGGCCTAGCTCCACCAGGCGGCGGATGTAGGTGGAACTGACGGTGACGCCCCCCAGCTCCACCTTGGGAATGATGTCGCAGCCCAGGCCCAGCTCGGCGCACTTGGCCGCCAGGAGCTCCGGCGTCCCCTGGTTCTTGTGTCCGAAGCGGTGATCGTGGCCCGCCACCAGGTGGACGGCGTGCCACCGCCCCACCAGGAGCTGGGTGACGAAGTCCTCCCAGCTGGTGGTCATCATCTCCCGGTCAAAGGGGGCCAGGATGACGTCCTTGATGCCGTAGAGCCGCCGGACCAGGTCCCGCCGGTCCTCGGCGGAGTTGATGAGGGGGCAGGGGATGCCCGTGACCACCTCCTTGGGGGGGCGGTCGAAGGTGAAGACGGCGGGGGCGCACCCCCGGCGGGCCGCCTCCTCCGCCGTGCGGCGCAGGAGGGCGGCGTGGCCCAGGTGGACCCCGTCGAAAAAGCCCAGGGCTATGACGCGTTGTTTCAGTCCGCTCATGGTGTACTGTCCTTCCGTTCCCCGTCCCGGAGAGGCGGGCCCCATGGGGGGCCTGTCCGGCGTCCCGTCCCTTCGCGGGAAGGGGGGAGGGGGTGTTTGTTCGCTTCCGGCGGGGGCGCGTCAGAAGAAGTTCTTGAGGGCCGTCAGCTCCCCGCCCCGGGCCTGGGAAAGACAGAGGAAGTCCCCCGCCTGTCCGTAGAGCCTGTAAGTACCGTCCGCCGTCCCCGGCAGGGTGACGGGGTTGCCGCAGCGGACCCGCTTCTCCTGCCCCGGGGAGCGAACCGTCAGGGCAGGGTGCCGGGCAAAGAGGCTGTCCAGAGGACGCAGCAGGGCCTCCCCCCGCTCCTGGACCTGCTCCAAGGTCACCGCGTCCGCCAGGGTATAGCCCGCCGCCACGGTCCGCCGGAGGGAGCTCATGCAGGCCCCGCAGCCCAGGGCCTGCCCGATGTCGTGGCAGAGGGTCCGCACATAGGTGCCCTTGGAGCAGCGAACCCGGAGCTGGAAGTCCTCTCCCGCCTCCGGCCGGCCTAAGAGCTCCAGGGCGTGGATGGTGACGCTTCGGGGCTTCCGCTCCACCTCTTTCCCCTTGCGGGCCAGCTCGTAGAGCTTTTTGCCGTTGATCTTGACGGCGGAGTACATGGGGGGAACTTGCGCAATCTCCCCCCGGAAGCGCGCCAGGGCGGCCTCCAGCGCTTCTCCCGTGACAAGGGCCTCCCGTTCCTCCAGCGTCTCGCCGGTGGCGTCCTGGGTATTGGTGACAAGGCCGAGGCGCAGCCCGGCGACGTATTCCTTATCGCTGTTCTCCGCGAACTCCACGGCCCGGGTGGCCCGGCCCACGAAGACCGGCAGCACGCCGGTGGCCATGGGGTCCAGGGTGCCTCCGTGGCCGACGCGCTTCTCGTGAAAAATCCCCCGGAGCTTGGCGCACACATCCATAGAGGTCCACCCGGCGGGCTTGTCGATGATTAGAATTCCGTTCGGCATAGTTCTCTCCCAGTTAGGAGTGAGAAGTGAGGAGTTAGGAGTTAAGGGGTGACTCCAGCCTCCGTTTCTCTTTCACTCCTAACTCCTATCTCCTAACTCCTAACTCCTAACTCGCCTGAAAGTCCGGCGCGATTTTCGCAATCGCTTCCAGCATCTGCCGCTTGGCCTCCTGGAAGGGGGCCTCTACGGTGCAGCCCGCGGCGGCGGCGTGGCCCCCGCCCCCTAGGAGGGCGCAGGCGCTGGTGGCGTTGACCCGGGGGCCCGTGCGGAGGGAGAACTTCCACACGTCCGGACGGAGCTCCCGCATGGTGACGGCGCAGTCCACTCCCTGAATCTGGCCCCCCAGGGCGGAGAGGTCCTCGGCGTCGGTCTCCGTGGCCTGGACCTGGGCCACCAGGGACAGGGGCACGGACAGCACGGCCACCCGCTCCCGGTCGTGGTACTCCACGGCGCTCAGCATGGCGGCCTCCAGGGCCAGGCGCTTCCGGCTCTTGGTGCGGAAGAAGGTCTTGTTCACCGCCTGGAAGTCGATGCCCGTCCGCAGCAGGGCGGCGGCCACGGCGTGGGTCCGGGCGGAGGTGTTGCTGTAGGCGAAACAGCCGCAGTCCGTGGCCACAGCCACGTAGAGGGGCAGGGCCATCTCCGCCGTGATGGGGCCCAGGGCGGCCAGGAGGTCGTAGATGATCTCCCCGGTGGCGGCGGCGGAGGGGCGGACGTAGTTCACCCGGCCGAAGCGCTCAAAGGACGGGTGGTGGTCAATGGCCAGGTCCACCCGGTCGGCGTAGGGCTTGGCGTTCTCGGGGAAGAGGTCCGTGGTGGCGATGTCCGTGGAGACCACCCGCTCCGGCTGGAAGCCCTCCGGGGCGGCGTAGGGCAGGAAGTAGGGGGCCGTGGTGTCCGTCAGCTCCGGGTTGGGGAGCAGGTAGGCCGTTTTCCCCTGAGCACGGAGACCGGCGCAGAGGGCGGCGGCGGAGCCCACGGTGTCCCCGTCGGGCCGGAGGTGGGTGAGGATGAGAATGTTGTCAAAGGACCGCAGCAGGGCGGCGATTTCGGCGATGGCGGGCATGGTCATTCCTCCTCCTCCGTCCGGGGGCCCCGGGCGGCGTCCTTTTCCTCCTCCTTGCGGAGGAGCTCCAAGATGTGGGCGCCGTGCTGGATGGAGTCGTCCCCGACGAAGAGGAGCTCCGGGGTGTAGCGAAGCTGGAGGGCGTGGCCCAGCTCCCGGCGAAGGAAGCCGGAGGCGGACTTGAGGCCCTTGAGGACCTCGGGCTCCTTGGCCTTGTCCAGGACGCTGACGTAAATCCGGGCATAGCGCAGGTCGTTGGTGGTGTCCACCCGGGTGATGGAGACCATGCCGGTGGCGGCGACGCGGGGGTCTTTCAGATTGCGAATCTGGGAGGCCAGCTCGCGCTGGATCTCGTCGTTGATGCGGTTAATTCGGTTTGAAGACATAGCGGTTCTCCTTATTTCCTCCCTGGAGGGAGGCTGGTTCTCGCCCTGACGGGCGGGGGAGATTTCAGCCCTTTGAGGGCTGGTGCAAAGCACCCCCCATTTTCTCGTTTTCTTCCAGAAGAAAACGAGAAAACGGGCCGTGCA
>CAMXNV010000084.1 GCA_947245315.1 uncultured Oscillibacter sp.
GCCTTGGGTTTTTGCTTAGCCGATTCTTCTGCCAGGGTAGCGCCAGCGAAAAGAGGAGCTGGTCGATTCGTCATCGGACAAACCCCCGCTCAATCTAAAATCGCGTGGGAAGTCATTCCGGCTCCGCCGGTCATTCAGGCGCGCCCCCGTTTTCTCTCTTCCACCGTGCACGGCGCATTCTCTCTTTTCGCAAAAGAGAGAATGGGGGGTGCATTGCACCAGCCATCGCTGGCCTCCAAACCTCCCCGCCCGCAAGGGCGAGTATAGGCCCCCCTTTTTTGTAAACTTTTTTATTTTCTTCTAATTAATAGTAGCGTCCCCTTCCCCGGTATGGTATACTATACGCTGTTAATTTGCGCAGTTTACCCGCGGAGGCCCCTTCTCCGCGGCCAAAGGAGGCTTCTTTATGTCAAACCGAGTGGTTGTTACCATCTGCGGTGAAGATTACACCTTCGTGGCGGAGGAATCCGCCTCCTACATGCAAAAGGTCGCCGCCTACGTAGGCGACAAAATGGAAGAGGTCCTGGGCAGCGCCCACGTGGGAAAGATCGACGCCGCCGTCCTCACCGCCGTCAACGTGGCCGACGAGCTCTTCAAGGCCCAGGCCGCCGCCGAGCAGCTCCGCCGCCAGATCAAGGGCTACCTGGACGAGGCCGGGAAGGCCCAGAGCCAGGTCAGCGAGCTCAAGCGGGAGGTCGTCCGCCTCCAGCAGCGGCTGGACAGCCGGAACCCCAAGTGACCCGCCCCCTTCCCCCCGAGCTCCTGGCCCCCGCCGGGTCTCCGGAGTCCCTCCGGGCCGCCGTGGAGCACGGCGCCGGGGCCGTCTACCTGGGCTGGGGGGCCTTCAACGCCCGCCGGGGGGCCCAGAACTTCGACGAGGAGGAGTTCGCCCAGGCCCTGGCCTACTGCCACATCCGGGGCGTTCGGGTCTTCCTCACCCTGAACATCCTCCTGGCCGACCGGGAACTCCCCCAGGCCCTGGAGGCCGCCAGGACCGCCTCCCGCCTGGGGGTGGACGCGGTGCTGGTTCAGGACTGGGGCCTCTTTGACCTCCTCCGGCGCACCCTGCCGGACCTCCCCCTCCACGCCAGCACCCAGATGAGCCTCTTCACCTCCGGCGGCGCCTGTGAAATCGCCGCCGGCGGCTGTGAGCGGGTGGTCATCGCCCGGGAGTGCTCCCGGGAGGAGACGGAGGCCATCTGCCAAGCCTGCCCCGCCGAGATCGAGGCCTTTGTCCACGGGGCCCTCTGCATGTGCTACTCCGGCCAGTGCGCCATGAGCGCCCTGATCGGCGGCCGCTCCGGCAACCGGGGCCGCTGCGCCCAGCCCTGCCGCCTGCCCTACGGGGTCAACGAGGCCGCCAAAGAGAACCGTCCCCTGAGCCTGAAGGACGCCTGTATGGCGGACCATCTCCGGGAGATGGGTTCCCTTGCCTGCCTGAAGATCGAGGGCCGGATGCGCCGCCCCGCCTACGTGGCCGCCGTCACCGGCGTCTACGCCCGTCTGCTGGAGGAGGGCCGGGGCCCCACGCCCCAGGAGCGGGCGACCCTGGAGCGGGCCTTTTCCCGCTCCGGTTTCACCGACGCCTATTGGCGGGGGACGAAGGGCCCCGAGATGCTGGGCTTCCGCCCCGAGAACGCGCCGGTAGCAGAGGAGCCCCTTCCCCCGGCGGAGGACCGCCGGATTCCCGTGGCCTTCACCTGCGCGGTGAGGGCGGGGGCCCCCTGCACCCTGGCCGCGGACGACGGGCAGGGACGCCATGTCACCGTCACCGGCCCCCTGCCGGAGCCCGCCGGGAGGCGGGCCCTGACGGCGGAGGACCTCTCCGCCCGCCTGGGCAAGACCGGCGGGACCCCCTATCGCTGCCTGAAAACGAATGTCAGCCTGGACCCGGGCCTCTACCTCTCCGCCGCCGGGATCAACGCCCTGCGGCGGGACGCCCTGGAGGCCCTCAGCGCTGCCCGGTCCGCGCCCCCGGTTCGCCGGGAGTGCTTCCCCCCGCCGCCCCTGCCGGAGCTGGATTGCTCCCAGCCAGAGCCCCGGTTCACAATCTCCGTGGCGGACCCGGCCCAGCTCACCGCCCCCCTGCTGGCCCTGGGCCCCGCCCGGGTCTATGTGCCCCTGGAGGCCCTGGCGGAGCTCTCCGCCCTGCCGGAGGGGGAGACGGAGTGGTGCGCCATTTTGCCCAGGGTCTGGCGGGACCGGGACGAGCCCCGGCTTCGCCGCTGGCTGGACCACGCCCGGGACCTGGGGGTCACCGGGCTCCTGCTGGGGAACCTGGGCCACTTCCCCCTGACCCGTGACGGGGCCTGGGCCCTCTATGGGGACTATGGCCTCAACGTCTTCAACAGCCGCTCCCTGGCCTATCTCCGGGAGAAGGGCCTGGCCTCCGCCTGTCTGTCCTTCGAGCTCCGCTTTGCCCAGCTCCGGGACCTGCGGAAGCTCCTCCCCGCCGAGGCCATCGTCTACGGCCGCCTCCCCCTGATGATTACGGAGAATTGCCTGATCCAAAACACGGTGGGCTGCCGCTGTGACCAACCCAATTTCCTGAACGACCGCACCGGCGCGTCCTTCCCCCTCCTCCCGGCCTTCGGGCACCGGACGGAGGTGGAGAACAGCCGCCCTCTCTGGCTGGCGGACCGCCCGGACTACCGGCGGCTGGGCCTGGCCTACGCCCGTCTCCGCTTCACCACGGAGACGCCGGAGGAGTGCGTCCGGGTCTACCGGGCGTATTTGGACGGAGAAGCCCCCCAGGGAAGCTTTACAAGAGGGCTCTACCAGCGGGGCGTGGAATGACGGCAAGTCTATATACTATTCACAATATATCCCTAAAATTATACGAACTGTATGTCTTATTATGTCGAAAAAATAGCTTTATGTAGAAATAAGCACTAATTATACAATTTGTATTTCTTCCGCAATCAATACTTTCAGTTTTGAATTAGTCTAATTATACAAATTGTAATTTCCCCTACAGAGCATTCCATTAGTAGACAGTCAGCCCCTGTGGGGCCCGGTCCCCAGACCGGGCCATTGGCGAGAGGAGGACAGACTGCCCCCTCCCCCACCCCAGCACAATACATTTCATCATATTTTGATAAAATTATACTTTTAGTATTTCCCTCTTCCCTCATTTTAAATACGCATCGTAAAATTTCGATAGAATTATACAAGATATAATCAAACAGGAGCATTATCATGAAAGAACCAAAAGAGCTCAAAGTCAAATACTTCGTTCCGGACCTGGAGGAGCTCCGCTGCGTCCCCGGCTCGGACTGGGTAGACCTCCGGGCCGCCGAGGACGTGACCCTGGCCGCCGGGGAGTTTCGCCTGATTCCCCTGGGCATCGCCGTGGCGCTCCCCGAGGGCTGCGAGGCCCACGTGGTTCCCCGGAGCTCCACCTTTAAAAACTACGGCCTCCTCCAGGCCAACTCCATGGGCGTGGTAGACGGCTCCTATCGCGGGGACGGCGACCAATGGCGCTGGCCCGCCTACGCCACCCGGGACGTTCACATTCCCAAGAACACCCGCCTCTGCCAGTTCCGGATCGTGGAGAATCAGCCCCCTCTGCGCTTCACCCGGGTGGAGCGCCTGGAGGGCCCGGACCGGGGCGGCTTCGGCTCCACGGGGGCTTGAACTTTTTAAGGCGCGCGCCCCAGAGCTCAAACAATTCAATTTGAGGAGCCCGACCTATGGAGAAGAAACAAATCATTGCGGAAACAGAGCGGTTAATCCTAAGACGCTACAAAAAAGAGGACCTTCAAGACCTGTTTGAATATTTATCCGACGCGGAGGTTGTAAAATACGAGCCCCATAAACCGCTGACCCTTGATGAGACAAAGGAGACGCTTGCCTGGCGCATGGGCACGGAGGAAATGGTTGCCGTTGAGTTAAAGTGCTCCCACAAAATGATAGGGAACGTCTATTTGGGCAAGCGTGACTTTGAAGCGCTGGAAATGGGATATGTATTTAACCGGACCTATTGGGGCCGCGGCTACGCCGCCGAAAGCTGCAAGGCCTTAATGCAGCGGGCCTTCCCCCGCGGCGTCCACAGGATCTACGCGGAGTGCGACCCCGCCAATGAAAATTCCTGGAAATTGCTTGAGGCCTTGGGCTTCCGGCGCGAGGCGCATTTTCGGAAAAATGTGTATTTCTGGAAAGACGAACACGAAACCCCCCTTTGGAAAGATACGTATGTCTACGCCAAGCTAGGGGATTCTGATGAAACGCTATAGCCGCCCCTTCTTTTCAACCGGCGGGCGCGAAGCGCCCATACGGCTCCTATCCGCGCATTCGGCAGCAAAATTCAACCTTTGAGGTACACGATTTATGGCACAGATTGTTTTAGCCTCCGGCTCCCCCCGCCGGAGGGAGCTCCTGGAGCGCATCGGCGTGACGGACTTCATTGTCCGGGTGCCGGAGGTGGAGGAGTTTTTCCCCGAGGGCTTGACGCCCCCGGAGGTAGTGGCCTACATCTCCCGGGAGAAGGCCGAGGCCGCCGCCAGGCTCTGCGGCCCGGAGGACATTGTCATCACCGCCGACACCATGGTCTTCCTGGACGACCAGCGCCTGGGCAAGCCCCGGGACGAGGCCCACGCCCTGGAGATGCTGACGGCCCTCCAGGGGCGCAAGCACACCGTCTGCACCGGTGTCTCCGTCTGTCAGGGAGCCCGCCGCCTCACGGAGTCCGAGTCCACGGACGTCTTCTTCCGCCCCGCCGCAGAGGCGGAGCTCCGCCGCTACATCGCCACCGGCGAGCCCATGGACAAGGCCGGGGCCTACGGCGTCCAGGGCCGGGGCGCCCTGCTGGTGGAGCGCCTGGAGGGCGATTTCTTCAACGTGATGGGCCTCCCGGTCCTCCGCCTGGCCCGGATGCTGGAGCGCTTCGGCGTCCAGATATTCTGAGCGCCCGGGCGCGGGCAAATGTCCGCTTAAATGGAAAAAATTTCCTGATTTCCAAAAGGTGATATAGCTTGAAAAATTTCCTGAAACAGCACGGCCTCTGGGTGCTCTTTGCCGCCGCCGTTCTCTCGGTGGCCCTGGCGGTGATGTCGGTGCTCAGCGCCAACTCCTCCCCCTTTGCCAATCTGGCGGGGGCGGTAGTCGCGCCCTTCCGGGCGGGCTACACGGCGGTGGCCACTTGGTTCAACGACCTGCAAAATTACTATAAGGACACCACGGACCTCCAGGCGGAGAACGCCGCCCTGAAACAGGAGCTGGCCAAGATGGAGGAGGAGATTCGCCTGGCCAAGGCGGACCGGGAGGAAAACAAGCTCCTCAAGGAGCTCCTGGACCTGACGAAGCAGCGCCGGGACCTCACCGACTTCGAGGCCGCCATGATTACGGAGCACGAGGTGACCAACTGGACCTCCTCCCTGACCCTGAACAAGGGCACCTCCCTGGGCATCGAGGTGGGGGACTGCGTGATTGACGCCTGCGGCAACCTGGTGGGGGTGATCCACAAGGCGGGAACCAACTGGTCCACGGTGCTGACCCTGGTGGACACGGACACCTCCCTGGGGGCCCAGGTCTTCCGGACCAAGGACCTGGGGGTGGCCCAGGGGGACTTCTCCCTCATGCGGAAAACCCGCCTCCGGCTGGACTACCTGCCGGCGGACTGCGCCCTCCTCCCCGGGGACGTGGTGGTCACCTCGGGCCTGAACGGCCACTACCCCTCCGGCCTGGTCATCGGCTCCGTGGAAGAGGTCCAGGTGGACGACGCCGGGGCCACGGCCTACGCCATCCTGGAGCCGGAGACGGACCTGGACGCCCTGACCGAGGTCTTCGTCGTCAAATCCTTCGAGATCGTCACCTGACGGAGGTCCTTGTATGATCGCCAGAAACGAAACCATCTTCAAGTGGTCCCTGTATGCCGGGGCCACTCTCCTCTGCCTCCTCTTTCAAGGGGGGCTGCTCCAGCGCCTGGAATTCTGGGGGGTCATCCCCTTTCTCTACCCGCTGCTGGCGGCCATCCCCGCCACCTTTGAGGGCCCCCTGGCGGGGACGATCTTCTCCCTGATCCTGGGCCTCCTCTGCGACCTGCTCCTCCCGGGCCCCATCCCCTGTCTCTACACCCTGGTCTTCCCCCTGGCGGGCCTGGGCGCGGGGCTGCTGGCCCAGAGCTGGCTGCCCGCCGGGTTTCTCTGTTCCTCCGTGTCCGCCGTGCTGGCCTTTGCCCTCACCGACGGGTTCCACTGCCTCCTGCTCTGGATGCTGGGCAAGGCCGCCTGGCAGGCCGGGGCCCTCTTGACCCTGCGGGAGTTCTGCGTAACCTACCCCCTGGTCTTTCCCCTGACCCTGCTCTATCGCTCGGTCTACCTGCGCACCCGCAAGGACGACTGAGAGAATCCCCCCGCCTATTGTTTATCCCAAAGAAAGGCGCCCCTATGGATCGCAAAGAAATGCAGAATACAAGGCTCTACCTGCTGGCCGCCTTCCTGGTGCTGGCCCTGGTGGCCTACCTCTTCGTGCTCTACGACGTCCAGGTGATTCACCACGACGACTATGCCGCCCAGGCCATCCGCTCCATCGTCCGGACGGAGAAGGTGGAGGCCTCCCGGGGCATCATCACCGACCGGAACGGCAAGCCCCTGGTCTCCAACCGCTCCACCTATGACCTGACCTTTGACGCGGCCCTCCTCCCCCCCGGCAGCGACAGCAACGAGGCGATTCTCCGTCTGGTCCAGCTCTGCCAGCAGGAGGGCGTGGCCTGGAGCGACAACCTCCCCGTCTCCCGGACGGCCCCCTATCGATACACCGTGGACCAGATGGACAGCCAGCAGAAGCAGCGCTTCCTGACCTACCTCAAGAGCCTGGGCCCCTGCGAGGAGGCCCTGGGCCAGTATCTCCTCCGCCACCCCGACGCCGTCACGCCCCCGGAGCCCGAAGAGGGCGAGGAGGAGGCCCCTCCCCTGGAGGAGCTCCCCCTGGAGGAGCGGGCGGAGAAGCTGCTGGACTGCCTCACCGCCGCCGACCTGACGGCGGAGCTGCTGACGGACTCCGGCGTCACCCCCGCCAAGCTCATGAACGAGATGCGCAAAAAGCTGGGCATTCCCGAGGACTACACCCTCACCCAGGCCCGGATGGTCCTGGGGGTTCAGTACGAGCTCTCCGTCCGGAAGCTGGACAACTACGAGGCCTACGTCCTGGCTCAGGACATCGACACCCCCTTCATCTCCCTCCTCAGCGACGGGAACTACGCCGGGGCCAAGGTGACCCGCTCCTCCGTCCGGGAGTACGAGACCACCTGCGCCGCCCACGTCCTGGGCTACGTGGGCAGCATCACCATAGAAGACAACTACCCCTCCCTGAAAAAGAAGGGCTATGACTACGACGATCTGATCGGAAGAGAGGGCGCGGAGCTGGCCTTTGAGGACTATCTCAAGGGCAAGGACGGCCGCCGGGTGGTGGCCACCAACAACGAGGGCAAGGTCACCGGGGAATACTATTCCACGGAGCCCGAGCCCGGCAACATTGTGGAGCTGACCATCGACCTGGACTTCCAGGCCCAGGTGGAGGGCTTCCTTGAGGAGACCGTCACCCGCTTGAACGCCGACGGGGACGAGAAGCGGGGCGCGGGCGCGGCGGTGATCCAGGTGGGCACCGGCGAGGTCCTGGCCCTGGCGTCCTATCCCACCTACGATCTCTCCACCTGGCGGCAGGACTTCGCCCAGCTCAACGCGGACCCCCGCACCCCCATGTACAACCGGGCCGCCATGAACGGCTACCCCCCCGGGTCCACGCTGAAGCCCTTCACCGCCATGGCCGGCCTGCTCAGCGGGAACGTGACCTTGAAGGAGAAAATCCGTGACACGGGCAAGTGGGTCTATCCCAACGATCCCAACAGCTACTCCAACTGCTGGAAGCACTCCGGCCACGGCCTTTTGAATGTCACCGGGGCCATTACCAACTCCTGCAACTACTTTTTCTCGGAACTGGGCTACCGTATGCAGATGGACGGCCTCCGCGAGTACCTGGTCCAGTTCGGCCTGGGGGAAAAGACGGGCATTGAGATACCCGAGACCGCGGGTCTCCTCCCGGAGAACCCCCAGGGCCAGGACCAGGCCCCCTGGGCCGCCTACGGCCAGGGCTCTCAGCTCTACTCCCCTCTCCAGCTTGCCAACTACGTGGCCACTCTGGTCTCCGGGGGCAAGCACTGCCAGGCCCACCTCCTCAAGGCCGCCAAGACCTATGACAACTCGGAGGTAGTGGCCACGGGGAACACGGAGCCCCTGAACACCATAGAGATCAGCGAGGAAAATCTGAACGCCGTCAAGCTGGGCATGAAGGGCCTGGTGGAGGGCACCCTGTCCCCCTACTTCCGGAACTGCGTGGTCTCGGCGGGCGCCAAGACCGGCACCTCCCAGGTAGGAGCGGACACAAAGAACCACGGCGTGTTCATTTGCTTTGCCCCCTACGACGATCCGGAGATCGCTGTAGCCATCGCCATCGAGCGGGCGGACGCCGGCGCGGCCCTGGCCTCCACGGCGGTGAACATCCTGAACGCCTACTTCGCCTCCCCCGAAGACGCCTTCGCCGTCACCGGCGAGAACCAACTGCTGCCCTGATACTTTTTCTCGAGAGACTGTAACGACACTTAAATTTTGCGAAGCGAAATTTTAGTGGAGTACGTCCCGAAGGGGAAAAGTATCCAAAAAGAGCTTTCGCGCGTCACGCAGTCTGGAGGTTTATCTAGCTGGTGCGTCGACAACGTCATTTCTGCTTTTAGATGTTTCACGTGAAACATTTTCTTTGAGGGTTTCTTTTTCAGTCTGCCCCACGCGGAGGGACCCTCTCAGCCTGATCTGTGCGGAGGAGCCCTCTCAGTCTGGCCTACGGCCAGCCAGCTCCCCCAAAGGGGGAGCCAAGATTCTCAAAAGCCTCCCTCTTTGAGGGAGGTGGCACGGCGAAGCCGTGACGGAGGGAGTTTTCCAAGGGTTATCCAAGGGGCTGGCT
>CAMXNV010000085.1 GCA_947245315.1 uncultured Oscillibacter sp.
TCCTATCGGGTGGGCCGGGCTCCCGGGTAATTGGCCTGGTCTGGGGACCAGGCCCCACAGGGTCCGGCTCTCCATCGATAGAACACCTTGTAGGGGCGGACACACAGGTCCGCCCCTACGGCCCCTCCTCTTTACAAAATGCGCGTCCGGCCCCCCCGGACGGGCGGGGCTTGCAATCACCGGCGGCGGCTGGTATAATATTCCCATTCATTGTTGACGCGCCGGGCGGGCATGCATGCTCAAGCCGGTCCCGGCGGGCCGGACATACCGAACAGAAAGGACGATGCCTCTATGAAAGACCCCAATTGCGGCTACTGCACCCGGAAACAGGAACTCCTGGACGGCTTCTGCATCTATGTCTGCGACCTGGATGCCAGCGTCCTGGTGCTCTTCAAGGAGCAGAGCCACCCCGGCCGCTGCATCGTGGCCTATAAGGAGCACGCCGGAGACATGACGGAGCTCACCGACGAGGAGCGGAACGCCTTCTTCGCCGACGTGAACCGGGTGGCCAAGGCCCTCCACGCCGCCTTCCATCCGGACAAAATCAACTACGGCGCCTACGGGGACACCAGCGGGCACATGCACTTCCACCTGGTTCCCAAGTACAAGGACCAGGCCGAGTGGGCTTCCACCTTCGCCATGAACCCGGAGAAGGTCTTCCTCACCCAGCCGGAGTACGACGAGATCATCGCCAAGCTCAAGGCGCATCTGTAAGAGGACATAAAGAGCGCCGGACGCGTTTTGCGTCCGGCGTTCGGCCTTTCAAACCGGCTTTTGGGGAGGAAAATATGAAAATAGAAACGTGTATAAAAGAGTCTTTTGTTGTAATCGGAAAAGAGGGTTCTACTTTAGACGGAGAGGGGTTTATTCAAAGATTATGGGCTGACGCAAATTCTCATTTTGAAGAAATTCGCGATTTGGTCAAGAAAGACCGAAATGGAAACACCGTTGGCATATGGGGAGCTATGTCCGACTTTTCGCGCGCGTTCAAACCATGGGAAGGGTTTGCCAAGGGCCTTTATCTTGCGGGGGTGGAATGCGGAAATGACGCGGAAGCCCCAAATGGCTGGACAAAGTGGATCGTTCCCGGTTACGAATATGTTTATGCAGAATGCGGAGAGGAGGATGTTTTCCCCAGAGTCATTCAATATTTAGAAGATCATGCAATCCCTCTGGCGGGGGCGGTACATGACTTTACCTGTCCGCAGACAGGGAAGAATTACATGTTTTTTCCAATCAGAAGGCTGTAAAACCAATTCCAGCTTATCAAAGGAATCTCTCCGATTCTTCGACAGCCCAGAACGCCGGACGCAGTTCGCGTCCGGCGTTCCGTCGTTTTCCTATCAATCCTGGGTCTCCTTGCTCAGGTCCAAACTGCGAATGATCTTCCGCAGGGGCAGGACCGAGGCGGGGGACACGCTCAGCTCGTCCACGCCGTAGCGCAGGAAGGTCTCCGTCAGCGTCTGGTCCGCGCCCAGCTCGCCGCAGATGCCCACCCAGCAGCCGTGGCGGTGGCCCGCCTCGATGGTGTGGCGGATCATCCGCAGGACGGCGGGATGATGGGAGTCATAGAAGTTATCCAGCTTGGGGTTCTGCCGGTCAATGGCCAGGGTGTACTGGGTCAAATCGTTGGTGCCCAGGGAGAAGAACTCCACCTCCTCGGCCAGCTCGTTGGCGATCATCACGGCGGCGGGGGTCTCGATCATCACGCCGATCTCCACGTCTCCCATGGCGATGCCCCGCTCCTGGAGCTCCGCCCGGCACTCCTCCAGAATCTCCTTGGCGTCCCGGACCTCCCGGACGGAGATAATCATGGGGAACATGATGGACACGGTGCCGAAGGCGCTGGCCCGCAGGATGGCCCGGAGCTGGGTCTTGAAGACCTCCTTCCGGGTCAGGCAGATGCGGATGGCCCGGTAGCCCAGGGCGGGATTCTCCTCCTTGTCCAGCTCGAAGTAGTCCGCCTGTTTGTCCGCGCCGATGTCCAGGGTCCGGATGATGACCTTCTTCCCGGCCATGGTCTCCACCACCCGCTTGTACAGCATGAACTGCTGGTCCTCGCTGGGGTAGTCCTGGGAGTCGAGATAGATGAACTCGCTGCGGAACAGGCCGATGCCCTGGGCGTCGTTCTGGAGGACCAGACCCACGTCCCCGGCGTTTCCGATGTTGGCATAGACCTTGATCTCTTTTCCGTCCAGAGTGATATTGGGCTTCTTTTTCAGGCTCTGGAGCAGGGCCTCCTGCTTGAGGTCGTTGGCCCGCTTCTCCTCCATGGAGCTGAGGAGCTCCTGAGCGGGCTCGATGTAAACGCAGTGGTTATACCCGTCGATGATGGCCAGCTTCCCGTCCCAGTCGTCCTGGAAGTCCACGCCCACCAGGGCGGGGATGTTCATGGTCCGGGCCAGGATGGCCGTGTGGCTGTTGGAGGAGCCGTGGCGGGTGATGAAGCCCAGGAGCTTGGACTTGTCCAGCTGCACAGTCTCGCTGGGGGTCAGGTCGTCCGCCACCAGAATGGCGGGCTGGTCGGCCATCATGTCCGCGTCGTCCACGCCCATGAGGACATTGACCACCCGGCGGGAGATGTCCTTCACGTCGGCGGCCCGGGCCCGCATGTACTCGTCCTCCATGGCGGCGAAGGCGGCGGAGAAGTTCTCCCCCGTGGTGGAGACGGCGTATTCCGCCGTGGCTCCCTGGGTGTCCAGGATGCCCTTGACGGCATCCAGATAGTCGTCGTCGTCCAGCATCATCTGGTGGATCTCAAAGATGGCGGCGTTGTCCTCTCCCACCTCGTCCAGGGCCTTGTCATAGAGGTCCCCCAGCTGCTCCTGGGCCTTGGTCCGGGCCGCCTCAAAGCGGGCGTACTCCTCCTCCGGGGTGAGGGTGGAGGTGACGACCGTCTGGGTCTCCGCCTTCTTATAGACCCGCAGGGGGCCGATGGCAATGCCGTTCAGTATGGATTTCCCGGTTGCTACCTGCATATTGTCTCCTCCCGAGGCTTACATGTTCTCTTTGCAGAACTGCTCCATGGCGGCGGCGCTGGCCTCCTCGTCTCCGCCCTCGATGGTAAAGGTGATGGTTTCCCCGGTCTTGACGCCCAGGCCCATGACGGCCATCAGCTTGGTGGCGGCGGCGGATTTTTCGCCCTTGTTGATGGTAACGGTGCTATCCAGGGCCTTGGCGGCCTTCGCCAGCATGCCGGCAGGACGGGCGTGGATGCCGATGGGATCGGTGATGGTATAAGTGAACTGTTTCATGATGAGACGACTTCCTTTCTGATGGTGGTAATGGCCGGAGCGTCCGGCGTCCTGCCCATAGAATACCACGTTCCCGGCGCATTTGCAAACACTATTTAATCGTTTACCTAATTTTATCCCTTGATTTTCCCGGAGAACCGTCAAAACGCCGAAAGATCGCGCTTATTTTCGTCAACCCATTCAGAAAAAAGGTCCGCCTCTCGAAGAGACGGACCTTTTCGCGTCCTAATATGTCTCGTTTCAGGCCCCCAGTTCACTCCCGCAGCAGCCAGGCGAAGCCGTTGGGCCACAGCTCCACGTCCCGGAGGCTCTCGTACCGGGCGCCGTACATCAGCTCCTGGTATCCGCCCTCCCGGTTCAGCCGGGCGTGGACGAACTCGCCGCTGAAATTGAACAGGCACACCAGCTCCCGGTCCCCGGCTCTCCGGCAGAGGGCCAGGACGTGGGTGCTGCCGCTGTCCTCCACCCACACGTCCGCCGAGGCGTCGAAGCAGGGCTCGGCGGCCCGGAGGGTCTCCAGCCGCCGCAGGCCCTGGAAGAGCTTCCCGGCGAGGGTCTCCGGGTCCTTCCGCGCCTCCGCCAGGTCCCACTGGAAGTTCCCCCGGTGAAGATAGCGGCTGTCCTCCCGCTTGTCGGGGTCGTCGTGATAGCTCCAGTCGTTCAGCCGCCCCACCTCGTCCCCGCTGTAGATCACGGGGATGCCGCTCTGGCTGAGCATCCAGGCGTGGAGAGTCAGGTCACAGGCCACGGCCCGCTCCAGCAGGAAGGGGTCCCCCTCCGCCGCCTCCACGCCGCAGAGGGAGGCCGTGGTGCCGCAGAGCCGGGCGTCCCCCAGGCGGGGATCGTCGTTGTAGAGCTCCCCCCGGCTGGGGCTCCCGGGGAGCTTGCCGGTGAAGTAGTCGTTCAAATAGCGCTTATGGGCCACCTCGTCGACGCCGCAGTTCTGGCCCAGCCAGGGGTAGTCCAGGCCCCAGCCGATGTCGTCGTGGCACCGGAGGTAGTTCAGGAACAGAAAGTCCTTGGGCAGGCCGCAGAGAATCTCCTGCTGCCGCCGCAGTAAGGACACGTCTCCCGTGGCCAGGGTGTGCCAGGTGGTGGCCATGGTGGTGACGTTGTAGAGCATGTGGCACTCCGGCTTTTCAGCCGTCCCAAAGTAGGGGGCCACCTTGGCGGGCTCCATCACCACCTCCCCCAGCAGCAGCACGCTGGGGCACACGATCTCGCAGACCATCCGCAGCATCCGGGACAGGGTATGTACCTGGGGCAGGTTCCGGCAGGGGGTCCCCAGCTCCTTCCAGATGTAGGGGATGGCGTCCAGGCGGATCACGTCCACGCCCCGGTTGGCCAAGTAGAGGAGGTTCTCCGTCATGTCGTTGAACACCACGGGGTTGGCATAGTTCAGGTCCCACTGGTAGGGGTAGAAGTTGGTCATGACGATCTGCCCGTCCTCCAGCTGGGTGAAGCTCCCCGGGGCGGTGGTGGGGAACACCTGGGGCACGGTCTTCTCGAACTCCCGGGGGATGTCCCAGGAGTCATAGAAAAAATAGCGCTCCCGATAGCCGGGCTCCCCGGCCCGGGCCCGCCGGGCCCACTCGTGGTCCTCGCTGGTGTGGTTCATCACGAAGTCCAGGCACAGGCTGATCCCCGCCCGCCGGCAGGCGTCCGCCAGGGCCTCCAGGTCCTCCATGGTGCCCAGGTCCGGCTGGACCCGCCGGAAGTTGGAGACGGCATAGCCCCCGTCGCTCCGGCCCTTGGGGCTCTCCAGCAGGGGCATCAGGTGCAGGTAGTTCACGCCGCACTCCTTGACGTAGCCCAGCTTATCCTTCACGCCCTCCAGGGTTCCGGCAAAGGCGTTCACGTACAGCATCATCCCCAGCAGGTCCCGGCGGCGGTACCACTCCGGGTCCGCCTCCCGCTTCCTGTCCTGGTTCCGGAGGGCCTGCTTCCGCTCCCGCCAGCAGCGGCGGAGCATCTCCACGAAGTAGGTGAAGGCCTCCCCGTCGTTGTGATAGAGCTCACAGTAGAGCCATTTCAGCTCGTCCATGTGCCGCTCCAGGCGCTGGTCAAAGACAGAGGTTCTCATGGCAGCCGGGGCGCTCCTTCCTTGTCAAACAGTTCCTCCCGGGTGGGCATGGCGGGGATGGCCCCGCTGCGGGAGCAGGTGAAGGCCGCCGCCCGGTTGGCGTAGGCCAGGATGTCCTTCAGCTCCGCCCGCTCCAGGCCCTCCAGGGGCTTCTCCCCCCGGGCACAGAGGCGGCTGAGCACGGCGCCCAGGAAGGTGTCCCCCGCGCCGTTGGTGTCCGCCACCTTGACGGGGACGCCGGGCTGGCGCCAGCCCTCGCCCTTCCAGCGGCAGTAGACGCCCTCGCCGCCCAGGGTGACCATGATGAGGGACAAACCCCGCTCCTCCAGGATGCGGGTCCCCTCCTCCAGGTCCTGGGTGCCGGTGAGCAGGGGCAGCTCCTCCTCCGCCAGCTTGATGATGTCCACCAGGGGCAGGGGGATGGTCATCCACTCCGCGGCCTCCGCCTTGTTGGCCCAGAGGGCGGGACGATAATTGGGGTCATAGCTGACCAGGCCGCCATTCCGGTGGGCCGTCCGGGCGGCGAAGATGGTGGCGCTGCGGCTCATGCCCGCCGTCAGGCTGACGGAGCCGAAGTGCAGAATCTTGGTTTTCAGCACCGCGTCCTCGTCCACCTCCTCGGGGCACAGGTCCCGGTCCGCCCCCCGGAGGAAGCGGAAGCTCCGCTCCCCGGTCCCGTCCACGGAGACGATGGCCATGCTGGTGGCCTGGCTCCCGGTCCGCAGGCCCGCGCCGTCCACGCCGTTGTCCGCCAGCACCTTTCGGAGATAGGCTCCGAAGCCGTCGTCCCCCACCTTGCCCCAAAAGGCGGTTCGCGCCCCCAGCCGGGCCGCCGCCACGGCCACATTGGCGGGAGCCCCGCCGGGGTTCGCGGAGAACTGGGGCACCCCCGCCCCATTGACGCCTGTCTGCGTCAAGTCAATCAAGATCTCACCAATCGCTGTCACGTCCATGATACCGGCCTCCTTCTTTCAGTATATGGGGCGCGGCAGGGAAACGTCCTTTTTTTACCAGTTGCCCGCCCCGTAATCGATTGCGATAGGATTATAGCAAACTATTTTCCCCTTGTCTAGTGCTTTGTTGCAACTAACTTTCGACTTTTTTCGCCGTTTTTCTTCTCTCTCGCGGCAGAAAAAGGAAGGAAAGAGGTCTCAAGGAACCCCTTTCCTTCCAGATTTCCAGTTTTTGGAATATTTATCCGTTCTTGCCCAGGTAGGCCTCCCGGACCTTCTCGTTGGCCAGGAGCTCCGCCCCGGTGCCGGACATGGTGATGTTCCCCGTCTCCAGCACGTAGGCCAGGTCCGCGATTTTCAGGGCCATATTGGCGTTCTGCTCGATGAGCAGCACCGTGACCCCCTGCTTGTTGATCTCCCCGATGATGGAGAAGATATCCTGCACCACCAGGGGCGCCAGGCCCAGGGAGGGCTCATCCAGCATCATCAGCTTGGGGCGGGACATCAGCGCCCGGCCCACGGCCAGCATCTGCTGCTCCCCGCCGGAGAGGGTGCCCGCCAGCTGCCAGCTCCGCTCCTCCAGCCGGGGGAAGAGGCCGTAAACCCACTTGACGTCCTCCTCGATGCCCTCCTTGTCCTTCCGCAGGTAGGCCCCGATGCGGAGGTTCTCCAGCACCGACATGTCGGCGAAGACCCGCCGCCCCTCCGGGCTCATGGCGATGCCTGAGCCGATGATCTTGTCGATGGACTTCCCCAGCAGCTCCTCCCCGTTCCACTGGATGGAGCCCGAGGAGGCCTTCACCAGGCCGGTGATGGTCCGCAGGGTGGTGGACTTGCCCGCGCCGTTGGCGCCGATCAGCGTGACGATCTTGCCGTCGGGCACCTCCAGGGAGATGCCCCGGAGGGCTTGGATGCCGCCGTAGCTGACGTGGAGATTTTCAATTTTAAGCATCCTCGCTCACCCCCAGATAGGCGTCAATGACACGCTTGTTGCTCTGAATCTCCGCCGGGGTGCCCTTGGCAATCAGCTTGCCGAAGTCCAGCACGTAAATGCGCTCGGAGATGTTCATAACCAGATTCATGTGGTGCTCAATCAGGAAGACCGTCAGCTGGAAGCGGTCCCGCACCTCGCTGATGAAGGCCGTCAGCTCCTCGGTCTCCTGGGGGTTCATGCCCGCCGCCGGTTCGTCCAGCAGCAGCAGCTTGGGCTCTGCCGCCAGGGCCCGGGCGATCTCCAGCCGCCTCTGCTTGCCGTAGGGCAGGGAGGTGGCCAGCTCGTTCCGCACGTCCGCCAGGCCCACGGTCTCCAGCAGCTCCATCACGTTCTCCCGCTGCCGGGCCTCCTCCTTCCGGTTCAGCCGGAAGGTGGCGGAGAAGACGTTGCTGGTGGCCCGGCAGTGCTTGGCGATGAGCACGTTGTCAAACACCGTCTGGGACTTCCACAGCCGGATGTTCTGGAAGGTCCGGGCCATGCCTAAGCGGGTCACCCTGTCGGGGGTGGGGGCCAGCACCTGGGTGTAGTCCCCGGCGTGCTCCCCCTTGTACATGGCCTTCATCTTCCCCTGGGGGTGGTTCTCTATGATCTTCTGCCCCAGGAAGCTCACCGCCCCGTTGGTGGGCTGGTAGACTCCCGTGATGACATTGAAGGCCGTGGTCTTTCCCGCGCCGTTGGGCCCGATCAGGGCGACGATCTCCCCCTCGTTGACCTCCAGGTTCAGGTTATCCACCGCCACCACGCCGCCGAACTGCATGGTCACGTTTTCCACGTTCAATACGTTGGCACTCATTTCGCCGCGCCCTCCTTCCTCCGGCCCCGGAAGAGGTCCGGCAGCTCCTTGTCTCCCATGATGCCCTTCCGGAAGAAGAGGACCACGATCATGATGACCACGGAGAACACCACCATCCGGAAGCCGTTCCGCAGCAGGGGCACCTTGACCCCGCCGATGAAGGTCTCCGCGTCCAGGAACCGCAGCCACCACTCGCTGGCGGCCACGTACAGGAACGCCGCCACGCAGCTCCCCGACACGGAGCCGATGCCCCCGATGACCACGATCAGCAGAATCTCATAGGTCATGGCTGTGGTGAAATTCTTGGCCTGGGCCTGGTTCACCAGCATGGCGAAGAGGCCCCCGCCCACGCCGGCGAAGAAGGAGCTGATGCAGAAGGCCAGCCGCTTGTGCTTGGCCAGGTTGATCCCCATGGCCTCGGCGGCCACCTCGTCGTCCCGGATGGCCTTGAAGGACCGGCCGTAGGTGGAGTTGATCAGCAGCACGATCACCGCGATGCAGACCCCCGCCAGGACGAAGGCCACAAGGGTGGACAGCCGGAGGCCGCCCGGGATGTTGAAGCTGGAGAAGGTGGGGAAGCTTTTCAGGGCGTTGGCGCCGTTGGTGACGGGGCCCAGCTTATCCCACTGGAACACCGCCCGGATGATCTCGCCGAAGCCCAGGGTGGCGATGGCCAGGTAGTCGCTTTTCAGCCGCAGCACGGGCA
>CAMXNV010000086.1 GCA_947245315.1 uncultured Oscillibacter sp.
GGGAACTCCCTCAGTCACCGCCTCCGGCGGCGACAGCTCCCTCAAAGAGGGAGCCCAAAGAGGCGCGTTTCCCCCTTGCCTCTCCCTCTGGGAGAGGTGGCGCGGCGAAGCCGTGACGGAGAGAGCCCCCTCCCTCTTTGCAAAAACCAGGCGGGCCCTACGGCCCGCCCGGCACTCGCTCTCAAAACCAGCTCCGCCTCCCGGGCCCTTCTCAGCCCTCCGGCAAGGCCGGGCGCGCCGGGGGACAATACTCCCGGAAAACCTTGGCAGTCCTCCACAGATAGACCATCTCCACCACGCCCAAGGCAACGCCCGCCAGCGCCGCGGCCACCAGCACCACCACGCCCAGCATGCCGCCCCCCAGCAGCAGGATCAGGGAGGCCCCCATTCCGCACAGGACCCAGAGGACGTACTTCCACAGCCGCAGCCACTTGTCCGCCAAGGTCTGGTCCACCTCCGCCAGCACCTGGGCATGGGCGTGGTAGGTCCGGTAATCCCGGAGGAGCCCCAGGGCGATGAGGGCCAGATTGGGCAGGATCAGCAGCGGGCTCCCCTCAGGCAGGAGCTCCCTGGGAACCACCAGCACGGCAACGGCCCACTGGCACAGGGCGGCGGTCCGGTAGTCTCCCAGGACCACGCCCAGCTTCCACAGGAAGAAGCCGTAGGCCAGCACACAGAGCCCCTCCAGCAGCAGCCCCGCCCGGCCCACGCTGGGGAAGGCGGCGGCCACCTGGTCCATGGTCAGCAGCCCCGCCGCCTCCCGGGGCACGATCAGCCAGAACATCCACCACAGCCACTTCCCCAAAACGGGGGCCCGCTCCGCCAGGCGGGCCTGCCGGGCCGCTTCCTCCTCCCGGCGGCGGAGCTCCCTCCGGGGCGTCTCCTCCCGGGTTCCATAGCGGAAACAGCCCGCCTGGTGCCCGCAGGTGGCACAGGCCTCGTGTCCCTTCTCCCGGCAGCAGGCCGCGATCTCGCAGGGCCCGGAGAAGCGCCGCCCCAGGCCCTCCTGGCAGCCCGGGCAGCCCAGCGTCTCCCGAAGGCCGCAGACGCCGCAGTCCTTTCCGCAATAGCTCTCCATAAAAGCCTCCTTTGCCGCACGTCATTCGTTCCGTTCCATTATAGAATGGGGCGGCTGGAATTTCATGACAAAAGGGTTACAGATTCAGGAACGGCTCCGGCATCAGCCCGCCATACATACGGCGCTCGTCGCGGGAGTCCGGGAAGCGCTCCAGCCCCCGCCCGCCGCCGCAGCCCGGCGGGCTCGAATCGCGTCGCCAATGGCACAATTCCACAGCATCCTCCCTCCGCCGGGGAATCCTCCGGCACCGGGCTTCATAGTCTATAACTGGTGATAGTATGAGGAACCCAAACTGCGATCCCCTGGCCCTGACTACCACGGTGAACTCCCTGGCGGTGGCCATCGCCGCCCAGCTGACCGACGACCAGCTGGGTCTCTTGGCCGCGATCTTCACCCAGCTGGGCGACACCCTGGGAACCATTGCCGCCCAACGTGAACTCTGCTCCCGCTGACTTACGTCTCCAGCAGGCGCTTCGCGACGTCCACGTTCCCCTGCTCCAGCGCCTGGAGGCGGCGGACGGCCTCCGCCTGGGCCTGCTTGTCCCCGGCCTGGGCGGCGGCCTGGTCGATCATGGCCCTGAGACCCTCCGGCGTCAGCGCCTCCAGGTCCGTGAAGTTCTCCTGCCCGATGTAGCGCAGGAAGGCCGACACCTTCGGATCGTAAACCACGCCCGCCAGGGGAATCCCCTGCCCGGCGGCGAAGATCAGGGCGTGGAGCCGCATGGAGACCACCAGCTCCATCCGGGACAGGGCCCCGATGATGGTCCCGGCGGCCCCGGCGTCATCCAGGAAGTAGTGGGGCACGTCCCCCAGGTTCCGGGCCGCCTGGCGGGCCGCCCCAGGGTCCTGGCCCTTCTCGATGGCCATGAAGACCGGCGTCAGCCCATGGGCCTCCCAGGCGTACCGGGCCGCCTCCCCGAAGAGGGCCGCCCGCTCCGAGAAGCCGGTCCAGGGCCGGAGGGCAAAGCAGATATACCTCCCCCGGGGCGGAATCCCCGCCCGGAGCAGCACGCTGTCCGTCTTCTCCTCCGGCGCCGGGGGCAGGGTCAGGGCCGGGTCCGCCGCCAGGAGAATCTCCGGCTCCGTCACGCCCATGGACCGGAGCTCCTCCAGGGAGTCCGGCTCCCGGAGGGTCACCACGTCCACGTTCCGGTTCAGCACCTTGGCGGCCAGCTTCCGGTGGTCCTCCCGGGTGACGGGGCCGATGCCGCAGCCATACATCTGCACCCGGCAGCCCTTCCACTTGGCCGCCCGGATGTTCATCAGGTAAAACCACAGGGACCGGCGGGAGGTCACATCCTGAATGAGACTGCCGCCGCCGTTGATATAGAGCTTGGCCTTCCCCATGGCCCGCAGCCAGCCCCAGACGTCCGTCTGGCTCACCGCCCGGACCCGGTAGCTCCGCCGGGTGCTCTTGGGGTCCTTGGAGATCACGGTCACCGGCATGTCCGGGTCGATGGTGCGCATCTCCTGCAAAATGGCCTCCAGGATGGCGTCGTCCCCGGCGTTGCCCCGGCCATAGGCCCCGCAGATGACAGCCCCGTCCCGCCGGGCCTTGGGGCGGCTGTGGCGGCGGAGAATTTCCCCGTATATGTGGAGCTGTGTATCCACGGTCTTTTGGATGGAGAACTGAGTGGAGGCCTTTTCATAGAGCCGCTCCCCCAGCTCCCGGCGGAGGGCCCCGTCGTTGCCCAGGGCCGCCAGGCGCTCCCCCAGGGTCTTCCAGTCCCGGGGGGTGAAGAGGTAGCCGTTCACCCCTTGGTCAATGAGGTAGGGGATGCCCCCCACGGCGGTGGAGACGGTGGCCAGGCGGAACCGGGCCCCTTCGGTAAGGGCGTAGGAAAAGGTCTCGGACAGGCTGGTCAGCACGTTGACGTCCAGGGCGCTGTAAAAGCGGTCCATGCCCCCGCTGATCCACCCGGCGAAGGTCACGTAGGGCTCCACCCCCAGCTCCCGGGCCAGGGCGGTCAGCTTCTCCCGCTCCTCGCCGTCCCCGGCGATTACAAGGCGTAATTTATCGCATGATTTATACCCTTCGGCGAATCCCCGGATGAGGGTGGACATGTCCTTCACCGGGTTCAGCCGGGCGGCGATGCCCACCACCACGGAGTCCTCCTCCACCTGGGCCCCCAGACTCCGCAGGTAGGGGAGCCTGTCCCCCTGGCCGGGGGCGGGGGTGAAGTCGATGCCGTTGTAGATGGCATAGAAGCGGTCCGGGGGGAAGCCCCGGGAGATGAGGAGGTCCACCATCGCGTCGGAGACGCCGATCCGGTAGTCCAGCCGCCGGAGGGCCCAGGCGTTGATGGTGCCGAAGGTGAGGCGGCCCAGGGGGCGGCCCATGTAGTCGATTTTGTAATCGCTGTGGACGGTGGTCACCACCGGGAGGCCGGTGGTCTTCCGGAGGAGGGCGCCGATCATGTTGGCCCGGGCGCCGTGGCAGTGGATGAGCTGGAAGCCCTCCCGGCGGATGTAGTCCGTCAGGAGCCGCCGGACCTTGAGGACGTTGTTGCCCCCGCAGATCATGGTGGGGATGCCCAGGGCCCTGGCCTCGTCGGCGAAGGGGCCGTCCCGGAAGCAGACCAGCTGGGCGGTGATGGTTTTGTTGAGGTTTTGCAGCAGGCTGAGGACGTGGGTCTTGGCCCCGCCGGAGTCGCCGCCGCTGATGAGATGGATGACTTTCATACGCGCCTCTCTCGTTTTGTAGGTTTGGGGTAGGCCGGCAAAAAAAGGATCGACAAATGGCGCAAGAACGATGAGCGGTGAAAGCAAGCCTCATCACCCGATACCGCACCATTTGTCGAGATCATCATAGCAGATTGAAAAGGGAATTGCAACGCCAAAGCCGCGGCGGGGCGCGTCCGGGCGCGCGTTTTATCAAGAGGAATGCGGCGTAGGGGCCGCCATGGTTCCGTGGGATGGCCCGGTCTGGGGACCGGGCCCCACACCTCGCACAAAAAAGCCTCCCTCTTTGAGGGAGGTGGCACGGCGGAGCTGTGACGGAGGGAGTTGCCTGGGGGCTGTTCTTTGCGGGGAACTCCCTCAGTCACCGCCTCCGGCGGCGACAGCTCCCTCAGAGAGGGAGCCTAGGGGGGACGCCCTCTCAGTCTGGCCTGTGGCCAGACAGCTCCCCCAGAGGGGGAGCCAAGTGGGGACGGCGTTTTACTCTCACTTCTTCCAAAGAGGGCAGTTCGTTCGCCCAGCAAACTTACTTGCCTCTCCCTTTGGGAGAGGTGGCACGGCGAAGCCGTGACGGAGAGGGTTCTTGCAGAGCTGTCCCGCCCCTCAATCCCGGGCAAACAGGGCATTGTAATCCACGTTCAGAACCTCCGTCAGCTTGTCGATCTCAAAAATGGACACCATCCGGTAACCGATCTCAATTTGCCCAACCATGGTCTCCGTCATATCACAGCCGTTGACCTGCAAGCGGGCGGCCAATTCCTTCTGGGTCAAGCCCAGCTGTTTTCGATAGTAGCGGACCTTTCTGCCGATGTTCCGGTCCAAGGGCGTGCTGCGCTTCATGAAAATACTCCATATACATAATAAATTTATCTTGATAATACGGAGATTTTGTGCTATTTTTATTATGTATATTTAGAGTTTTGGAAGATAACCGGAGGTCTGTCATGTCGAACTATCAAGCAAAGCCCCCCGTCACCAAGGAAACCATGCTGGTCTGCCACGGCGTGGCGTGGATCATACAGAGCAGCCGGAACGAACAGGAGGCCATCCGGCGCATCTGCCGCTTCCTGAACCACTGGCAGTACGAGATCACCCCCGGCGACCTGGGGTCCGCCCTGGAGCCCCGCCCTCAGGATCCCTGACCCTCCCCCCGCTTCAGCGTCACCCCCGCGCCGTCATAGGGCAGCAAGAACACCGGCACGCCCTCGGACGCGGGGGCGATGGCGTACATGGGCCAAAAATAGGCCAGGCCCTCCGCCGTCAGGTAGAAGCTCTGGGGGTTGAAGCGCCGCCGGAGCTCCCGCCGCCAGTCCTCCCGCCAGCGCCCGGCCCCGGCCCGCTCCCGGCGGCGGATCTCCTCCGCCGCGTGGGCCAGCAGGCGCTTTTTCCAGGCCGCGCCCGCGGGGAAGAAGTCCTTGAGGGCCACGGGGTAGCCCGCCGCCAGGTCCCAGGTGTCCCCCCGGCGGGCCAGAACCGTGGTCCGGCCCAGGGTCTCCCGGGTCTGGGTGTAGAGGCTCCAGAGGCCCCCCTGGTTATAGGTGACCCGGTACTCCAGCTCCGCCCGGAAGAGGGGCAGGGGCCGGCTGGCCGCCAGGGCGGAGCGGTACTCCTCCGCCGCCTGGGGCAGGAGGCAGCGCTCACAGTACCGGAGGAAGGCGCGGCATTGCAGCCGGTAGAAGCGCTTGATCCGCCGGGACACCCGGTCCGCCGCCGGTTCCGGCTGGGGGACCTGGGCCTCCGCCCGCAGCACCGGCACCCCCTCCACCGTCCACTCCTTCTCCGCCCGGAAGGGCTCCGTCCGCAGCTCCGTCAAGCGCTCCTCCACAAACACCGCCCCTTTCTGGTTTCTCCAGCCTATGCGGCGGCGGGGGAAAGAGTGCCCCCGGAGGCGGGCGGGCAACTTTCCGCCGGACTTTGCAAATTTTCCAGCCCTGCCCTCTTTACTTTCGCGCACTGAAATGTTAAAATACAGCTGTTGTCATCATTCCCGGCTTTTTGTTCGGAAGTAAGATTTGAGACAGGAGGACACAGCGTGAAAATCGGCAAGAAGGAAAAGAGCGGCCAGCTGTACAAGGCCATCCTCCAGCTGCGGGACGAGGAGGAGTGCTATGCGTTCTTCCAGGACCTGTGCACCGTGGCGGAGCTGCGGAGCATGGAGCAGCGCTTTGAGGTGGCCTCCCTGCTGGACGACGGCATGATCTACAACGACATCCTGGAGCGCACCGGGGCCTCCAGCGCCACCATCAGCCGGGTGAACCGCTCCCTGAACTACGGCACCGGGGCCTATGCCCAGCTCTTCGCCCGGATCAAGGACCGGAAGCCATGAGGGCCTATGACGCCCTGGCCGCCAGCTACGACGGGCTCATGGCCGACGGGTCCTATCGCCGCCGGGCGGCCTTCCTGGCCAGGCGGCTGGGGAAGAGCCCCATCCCCGTCCGGACGGTGCTGGACCTGGCCTGCGGCACGGGGACCATCGCCTGTCTCCTGGCCAAGAGGGGCTATGAGGTGGTGGCCGCCGACGGCTCCGAGGAGATGCTGACCCAGGCCGCCGCCAAGGCCGAGGCCCTGGAGGACAACCGGCCCCTCTTCCTCCTCCAGTCCATGCCCCGGCTCCGGCTGGCCCAGCCGGTGGACGCCGTGGTCTCCACCCTGGACTCCCTGAACTACCTGACGGGGGAGCGGGACCTGCGGGAGACCTTCCGGCGGGTCCGCCGCTGGCTGAAACCCGGGGGCCTGTTCCTCTTCGACGTGAACACCCCCTATAAGCTCCGCCGGATGGACGGCCAGATTTACATGGACGAGACGGAGGAGTCCGTCTGCGTCTGGCGGACCTTCTTCTCCGAGAAGCGGCAGGTCTGCACCTACCAGGTGGACCTGTTCCGCCTCCGGCCCGACGGGGCCTGGGACCGGAGCTTTGAGGAGCACCGGGAGCGGGCCTGGAGCGAGGCGTTTCTGCGCGAATCCCTGGAGGCGGCGGGCTTCGCCTCCGTCCGCCTGACGGGAGACCTGACGGACCGCCCTCCGGCGCTGAACGAGGACCGCTGGCAGTTCCAGGCGAGTTAGGAGTGAGGAGTTAGGAGTTACTTTGTAACAAAAGCAGTTCCTCCTCTTTGGATTTCAACTCCTAACTCCTATCTCCTCACTCCTCACTGATAGAAGGGAGTATTGTATGTATGACCAGTTGATCCGCGCCATCTCTCAGGATGGCCTGATAAAAGTCTCCGCCGTCTCCACCCGGGAGCTGACGGAGCGGGCCCGGCAGATTCACAAGACCCTGCCCGTGGCCACGGCGGCCCTGGGCCGCCTCCTGGCGGCGGCTTCCATGATGGGCAACGCCCTCAAGGAGGAGGCCGCCAGCCTGACGCTGCAAGTCAAGGGCGGAGGCCCCCTGGGGACCCTGCTGGCCGTGTCCGATCACACGGGCGACGTCCGGGGCGCGGTGGAGAACCCCGCCGTGGACATCCCCCTCCGGGAGGACGGGAAGCTGGACGTGGGCGCCGCCGTGGGCAACCAGGGCGCCCTGACGGTAATCCGGGACCTGAAAATGAAGGAGCCCTATGTGGGCAGCGTGGGCCTGCTCTGGGGGGAGATCGCCGAGGACATCGCCCTCTACTTCGTGGAGTCCGAGCAGATTCCCACGGCCTGCGGCCTGGGGGTCCTGGTGGACCGGGACCAGAGCGTCCTGGCGGCGGGGGGCTACCTGGTGCAGCTCCTCCCCGGGGCGGATGACGAGGTGTCCGCGCGCCTGGAGGCCTCCCTTCGGGCCGCGGGGCCGGTGACGGAGCTGCTGACCCGGGACCCGGATCCGGAGGCCCTTCTCCGGGCCGCCCTGCCGGGGCTGGAGCTGGAGGTCCTGGAGAAGCGCCCCATCGCCTACCGCTGCGATTGCAGCCGGGAGCGGATGGAGCGGGCCCTCATCAGCCTGGGCCGGGAGGAGCTCCGGAGCATGATCGACGAGCAGGGGGGCGCGGAGCTCACCTGCCGGTTCTGTGACAATGTGCAGAAGTTCTCCAGGGAGGACCTGGAGGCCCTGCTGGCAAGCTGCTGAGGCCCATGGGGGACACGATTCTGGAGACGCCCCGCCTCCGCCTCCGGGAGCTGTGCCCGGGGGACCTGGAGGCCTTGTGCGCCATCCTGCAAAGCGAGGAGGCCATGTACGCCTATGAGGGCCCCTTATCCGACGGCGAGGCCCAGGAGTGGCTGGACCGGCAGATTCGGCGCTACCGGCAGTGGGGCTTTGGACTGTGGGCCGTCCTTTTGAAGGAGGACGGCCGGCTGATCGGCCAGTGCGGCCTCACCATGCAGCCCTGGAAGGGCCAGGAGGTCCTGGAGATCGGCTATCTCTTCCGGCCCGCGTACTGGCACCAGGGCTATGCCACGGAGGCCGCCCGGGCCTGTAAGCAGTATGCCTTTGAGGTTCTGGGGGCGGAGGAGGTCTGTTCCATCATCCGGGACACCAACGTCCCCTCTCAAAGGGTGGCCCTCCGGAACAGCATGACCCCCATGGACCGCTGGACCAAGCACTACCGGGGCGTGGATATGCCCCATATACGCTATGTGGTCTCGCGGAGCTCCGAGGGGGCCGAAGGGCCCTCTGATTGACAGATTTTATTGTAGGGGGCGGGCTCCGTCCCGCCCCGTTTCCCGGGAATATGGCACTCCCGGAGAAATGGCCTGCTCTGGGGGCTAGGCCCCACAGGGTGCTTGATCGATAGAAGGGGGCTGGGGTCCGGTTCTCTATCGATAGAACGCCTTGTAGGGGCGGACCTATGTGTCCGCCCTTCTACAGGGAGCTCCGAGGTCCCGGGGGAAATGGCCTGACCTAGGGGTCAGGCCCCACAGGGTGGTCCATCGATAGAAGAGGGTGTGGGGCCCGGTCCCCAGACCGGGCCATTCCCCCCGGAAGCCTGGCAGTTCCGGAGAGGCGGAAGGGGACAGCCCCCGCAAGGGGGACGCCGCCGCTCTTAGTGGCAGAG
>CAMXNV010000087.1 GCA_947245315.1 uncultured Oscillibacter sp.
ACCAGCCATCGCTGGTTGCCAAGCCTCCCCGCCCGCAAGGGCGAGCACCAGCCCCGTCCCCCTGCCAAGGGGACACACCCCCAGGGCGCCCCGAAGGGGCGCAGCACCCCTCAATCGAGGTCGATTGAAATATGCTCCGTCCCGTGTTCGTCGAACTCATCGAGATAGATATCAATCCGCTCCATGAGCGCCCCATAGTTCTCCCGGGTCAGGGGCTCCCCGTCCATGTCCCGGAGGGCCAGCTCCTCCGCCAGAATCTCATAGAAGACAACGTCCTCGTAATTTTCAATCGCCTCGTGGATGCCCCCGTTGGCGAAGGCCTGGGAGGGAATCAGGTCCCCCCGGTACAGCTCCACCAGCTTCCCCATGCCGTGCCGGAGGCAGTGGGAGAAGATGAGGCTCTCCACCTGGTCGTACTCCTGGATGCGGTCGTCCTCCCTGGTGGAGTTAAGCACCCAGTTGCCTATGTAGACCAAATCCAGCAGATAGCGGTACTGTCGTTCCGTCAACTCGATTTTCATAGAAAAACCCCCTCCTGTCGGCCATTGGTTCGCTCCCCTTCTCCGGCGCTCCGCCGGAGCGGGAAAAGGGCTCGTATTCCCGTCTCCAGAGCGCAATAGGCGCTTTGCGGCTATTATAGCAGAGCCGCCGGAAAAATTCCACTCAAAAAAGAGGGCAAAAAGACTAAAATCTGTCTTGCGGCAAAAGTCTTCTCATAGTATAATACATAACTCAGAGCGATTTGTGAAAAGGGGGGAGGCCGCTCCCCCTTCAGAGAGGAGTGAGGGCAATGGACACACGGCCCATCGGCGTGTTTGACACCGGCCTGGGCGGCCTGACGGCGGTCCGGGTCCTGCGGCGGATTCTGCCGGAGGAGGACCTGATTTACTTTGGCGACACCGCCCGGGTGCCCTACGGGGGCCGCTCCCGGGAGACCCTGCTGAAATACGCCCGGCAGGACCTGCGCTTCCTCCGGTCCTTTGACCTGAAGGCGGTGCTGATCGCCTGCGGCACCGTGTCCACCACCTCCCTGGACGTGCTCCAGGCGGAGAACGACCTGCCCGTCATCGGCGTGGTGGAGCCCGCCTGCCGCAGGGCCCTGGCGGTGACGAAAAACCGCCGGGTGGGCATGATCGCCACCCTGGCCTCCGTCCGCTCCGGCGCTTACGAGGCGGCCCTGCGGCGGCTGGACCCGGGGGTGGAGGTGCTCGGCCATCCCTGCCCCCTGTTTGTGCCCCTGGTGGAGAACGGCCGGGTCCACCCGGGGGACGTGGTGATCGAGACCGTGGCCCGGGAGTACCTGGAGCCGCTGCTGGAGTGGGGCTGCGACACGCTGATCCTGGGCTGCACCCACTACCCGTTGCTGGAGGAGATTCTCGCCGGGATCTGCGGCCCCGGGGTCACCCTGGTGTCCGCCGGGGAGGAGTGCGCCTTTGAGCTGAAACGGCTCCTGTCCGCCCAGGGCCTCCGGGCCCCGGAGGACCGGAGGGGAACGGCGGAGTTCTACGTCAGCGACCAGGCGGAGGACTTTGAGGAGGCGGCGTCCCTGTTCCTGGCGGAGGACATCCATCACATGGCACGGAGGATTGACATTGACCAGTACTGAGCATATGGAGAAAAAGGCGCTGCCCGTCCTGCTGACCATCCGGGCGGAGCAGCACTATGAGGACATGGAGCCCGACAGCATGGAGCTGATGACCGAGGGCACCCTGGTCCGCACCGGGGAGGGCTGGCTGGTTCTCTCCTATCAGGAGAGCGAGCTCACCGGCCTGGAGGGCACCACCACCACCTTTGAGATTCGGGGCCCCCAGGTGATTCTGACTCGGACGGGCGGCGTTAACTCCCAGATGGTGTTTGAGGAGGGGCGGCAGCACACCTCCTTGTATGAGACGCCCTTTGGGGAGCTGGCGGTGGACATACAGACCAGCCGTCTCCGCCACAGCCTGACGGACCGGGGCGGCCTGATGGACCTGCGCTACTCCATCTCCGTCGACCACTCCGTCACCGGCCGCAACGCCTTCAAGATTCGCGTCCGCCCTACTTTTTCTTAAAAAGAAAAAGTAGGCAAAAAGAATTTTAGCTCGCTACGGGATTTGGTGGTTGTTTGGGCCGGAGCGACGGCGACGGAGAGTTGCGAAGGTCCCGCCCCGTCTTTCGGAAGCGCCAAGCTCCCGAGAAATGGCCTGACCTGGGGGTCAGGCCCCACAGGGAGGTCTATCGGTAGAAGAGGGTGTGGGGCCCGGTCCCCAGACCGGCCATTCCCCGGAACCCCCAGCGGTTTCAGAGGATTGGGCTCCCCCCTCACGGAAAATGCTTGACAACCGGCGACAGAGGGTATAATAAGCGTAGGATAATTACAAAGAGTATGAATAGACACCGGAAAGAAAGAGGTTTTTGCAAATGACAAACATGGTACAGAATGCCAAGGACCAGGCGGCGGCGCTGGCGATGGCCGCCTATCGCGCGGCGGCGGAGGAGGGGGCCCTGCCCAAGGCGGAGGTGCCCGCCGCTCCCGTGGAGATTCCCCGGGACGCGGCCAACGGCGACTTCACCACTACCTTTGCCCTGGCGGCCTCCAAGGCCCTGCGGCAGCCCCCCCGGGCCATCGCCCAGGCCCTGCTGGACCGCATGGACCTGGAGGGGAGCTATTTTGCCTCCGCCGAGATCGCCGGGCCCGGGTTCCTGAACTTCCGCCTGGGGCAGCGCTGGTATGAAGAGGTCTGCGCCGCCGTGGAGCGGGAGGGGGCGGACTATGGCCGCTGCGACGCCCTCAAGGGCCAGAAGATTATGGTGGAGTTTGTCTCCGCCAACCCCACCGGCCCCATGCACATGGGCAACGCCCGGGGCGGCGTCCTGGGGGACACCCTGGCCTCCGTGCTGGCGGCCTGCGGGGCGGAGGTCAGCCGGGAGTTCTACGTCAACGACGCCGGGCACCAGATCGACAAGTTTGCCCGGTCCATCTACGCCCGCTGCATGCAGCTCACCTACGGGGAGGAGCACCACCCCTTCCCGGAGGACGGCTACCAGGGGGACGACATCCGGGAGCTGGCCCAGGGCTTCCTGGCCCAGGCGGGGGACTTCCCCGGCGCCACCCGGGAGGAGGTCTGGATGGCCGCCATGGCGGACTACGGCCTGTCCGTGAACCTGCCCAGGATGAAAGCGGACCTCCAGCGCTACAAGATCAACTACGACACCTGGTTCTACGAGTCCTCCCTCCACAACAGCGGCGCGGTGGCGGAGACGGCGAAGCTGCTGGAAAAGGCCGGATGGACCTATGAGAAGGACGGGGCCCTGTGGCTGAAAACCGCCCAGATCATGCGGGAGAACCTGCTGAGGGCGGGGAAGAAGGAGAAGGACGTCGAAAAGCTGGACCTCAAGGACGACGTGCTCCGCCGGGCCAACGGGTTCTACACCTACTTCGCCGCCGACATCGCCTATCACCGGAACAAGTTCGAGACCCGGGGCTTTGACCGGGTGATTAATATCTGGGGCGCGGACCACCACGGCCACGTGGCCCGGCTGAAAGGCGCCCTGGACGCCCTGGGGCTGGACGGCTCCGGGAAGCTGGACATCGTGCTGATGCAGCTGGTGAAGCTGCTGCGGGACGGGGAGCTGGTGAAGATGAGCAAGCGCACCGGCAAGGCCATCTCCCTCAGCGACCTGCTGGACGAGGTGCCGGTGGACGCCGCCCGGTGGTTCTTCAACGCCAAGCCGGACACCCAGATGGACTTCGACTTAGGGCTCGCCGTCCGGGAGGACTCGGAGAACCCCATCTACTACGTGGAGTACGCCCACGCCCGGATCTGCTCCCTGGTGGAGAAGCTGGCCCAGGAGGGCCTGGCGGTCCCGGCCCCCGGGGCGGCGAACCTGAGCCTTCTGACCGCGGAGGCGGAACAGGCCCTCATCAAGCAGCTGGCCGCCTGGCCGGACACCATCCGCACGGCGGCCAAGGCCTACGATCCCTCCCACGTCAACCGCTACCTCATGGAGCTGGCGGGCTGCTTCCACCGCTTCTACACCGCCTGTCACATCCGCCAGGAGGCGGAGGACCTGGCCGCCGCCCGCCTCAAGCTGGCGGACAACACCCGGGCGGTTTTGAAAAACGGACTTGCCCTCATCGGCGTGGACGCGCCGGAGCGGATGTGAGGCCTTGCCGGAGAGCCGCGCCTTTGGGGCGCGGCTTTCTTGCTGTCATGTGAAATTACTTTACAAGAACTGAAAAAGAGCTGTTTCGGCCCTTTCTATCTCCTGTGGGAGGGCGCTGCGCCGTCGAAAAGGGTATTTTTCCGCCCGGCCTACATATTTTCCCTTCGCCTGTCACAAACTGGAAGAGAGTTTGAAGCGGGAGGCGGAGGCAATGCAAAGACGGCTGTTTTTCTGGGAGGCGGGGGGCTTCCTTTTTGTGGGGGCCCTGGGGGTGCTGCTCCATTTTGTCTACGAGTGGAGCGGGGACAGCCCCTGGGCGGCGGCCTTCTCCGCGGTGAACGAGTCCACCTGGGAGCACATGAAGCTGCTGTACCTGCCCCTGTTCCTCTTCTCGGTGGTCCAGGTGTGCCTGTTGGGGCGGAACTACCCCCACCTTCCGGCGGTCCGGGCCCTGAGCGCCCTGACGGGCCTGGCGCTGATCCCGGTGCTGTTCTACACCTACACCGGCGTCCTGGGGCGGGACTTCGTCTGGGCGGACGTCGCCATTTTCTTCCTGGCGGACCTGGGGGCCTTCGCCCTGGACTTTGCCCTGCTCCGCCGGGGACGCTGCTCCGCCGGATGGCAGCAGGTGCTGGGACTGGCGGCGCTGTGGGGCCTGGCTTTCTGCTTCGTCTGGTGCACCTTCCACCCGGTCCGGCTGCCCCTGTGGCAGGACCCGGTGACGGGGCTATACGGCATCTCCTGAAACGCCCCTCGGGGCGTTTCAGCTTGGCGAAAAATATTTTTCGCCAAGCTGCTTACGATTTCAGAACTTTTTCAAAGTTCTGAAATCGAATGATTGAAATAGCGCAGGAAACCCCTCCTGGGTTTCCCGCGCACACCCTTCCTTCCCGTTATATCAGTTTTCCGCGTTTTTTAATAGTCTGAAACGCCCTAAAGGGCGTTTTCGCTTTTTTGGAATTTATTGTGAATTCGCGCCTCCCCGGCTTGACCAATGGCCGTTTGGGGGAGTATAATGTACTAACTTGCAAAATGTACGGAGGTCCTGCTATGGAGGTCAAACGAAAGCCCGTAGCGCCCTTTTACGCCGTAGGCGTGCTGTGGCTGCTGGGCGGGCTGTTCCTGCCCCTGTATTCCCATACGGCCATCGTCCTGATGGCGCTGGTCTCAGCCGGGGTGTTTTACGCCGTCAACAAGCTCTGCCTGGGGGCGGGAACCGTGGCCGGGTCCGCCGGGGCGGAGAAGCCCAAGGAGGAGAAAAAGCCGGAGACCACCGGCAACCCGGAGCTGGACAAGATGCTCAAAGACGGCCGCCTGGCCCTGAGCGAGATGAGGCGGCTGGACGAGAACATCGCGGACCCCGGCGTCTCCGCCGACATCGTGCGGCTGAGCCAGGTGTCGGAGAAAATCTTCCAGGCGGTGAAGGAGGACCCGGCCAAGCTGCCCCAGATCCGGAAGTTCATGGACTACTACCTGCCCACCACCCTCAAGCTGCTGAACGCCTATGACCGGATGAGCGGCGCGGGGGTCTCCGGGGAGAACATCGACGGGACAAAAACCAAGGTGGAGGACATGATGCAGACCATTGTCCGGGCCTTTGAGAAGCAGCTGGACGGCCTGTATGGGGCGGACGCCCTGGACATCTCCGCCGACATCAAGGTGATGGAGACCCTGCTGGCCCGGGAGGGCCTGACGGAGCCGGAGATGAAAGCCGACGCCGTCCAGACGGACGGGACGGACATCCGGCTGGAGCTGTAAGGGGGGATTCCCATGTGGGGCAGGAGGAGCAAATATTTAA
Organism: uncultured Oscillibacter sp.; assembly: GCA_947245315.1. GTDB lineage: Bacteria > Bacillota > Clostridia > Oscillospirales > Oscillospiraceae > Oscillibacter. The sequence continues at coordinate 5,945 of CAMXNV010000087.1, forward strand.
GGCTGTGGCTCACCAGCGCCTCCGTCTGCGTGCTGCTGGCGGCGCTGGCGCTGGAGCGTCTGCTCCAGGGGGAGCCCCTTCCACGGAAGGCCCTGGAGCTGGGGCCTATGCTGTTCCTGGTCTTCGCCGGGCTGGCGGTTTTGAACTTCTATCGCTGGAGGCACGAGGGGGAGGACCTATGAAGAAATTCCTGGAGACGAGAGGGGGCATGCTCTTCTGCGCCCTGCTGTTCACCGGCGTCTGCGGCCTGTACGTGGCCGCCGCCTTGAAAAATGGACTCTACGAGGCCCTGCGCTATCCCTCGCCCATGGCCAGTGTCATTCTGTTTGCCGCCTTTGCCACCCTGGCGGTTATCTGCTGGTATCGCTGCCTGTGCCGTAAGCCGGAGGAGCCCCGCCGCAAGAGGGGCCGGGCCTACTGGGCGGCCATGTCGGCGGGCTGTCTCCTGCTGGCGGGGGTCTGGCTGTTCCTGTTTTTCCGGCTGGGACGGAGCTCCGCCGCCCTGACGGTGTGCGGGCTGGCCCTGGCCTGTGCCGCTGTGTCGGCGGTCCGGGCGGTCCGGGCGGTCCGGGGAGGGAAGAACCCGTGAACCGGAAGGTGTGCTTTTGGAACGTCGTCCTGGCGGGGGTGATCCTCGCGATTGGCCTGGCCTGCCTGGCGCTGGACCGGATTTTCGAGTACCCCTATTCCTACAGCCTCTGGGGTTTGGGCTGGCTGCTGCTGGGCGGGGTCTCCCTCTGGGCGGCCCTCCGGGAGCGCCGGAGAGAGGCGCCCCGGGATTTGCAGTGGCTCTTCACCGGCGGCGCGTACCTGCTGCTTGCCCTGGCCTGGCTGCGCCGGGGGTCCCTGCTCTGGGGCCTGGGATGGCTGGCCCTGGCCGCCGTCAGCGCGGTCCGGGGCGTCCGGAGGCTCCGGGGCGAACCTACTTAGATTCTACTTTTATTTAACGGAGGAAGAACAAATGGCTGACAACATGATTCCCGAGCTGACCCTGGACCCCTCTGCCGCGGCCGCCGCCCCGGAGCTGACCCTGGAGCCCGCCGCCACTCCCGCCGCCCCTGCCCCCGAAAAGCCGGAGGTCAAGCCGGTGGAGCTGGACGACTCCATGCTCTCCGAGGCGGAGAAAAAGGCCGTGGAGGATTTCTCCAAGAAGATCGACGTGATGGACTCCAACCTGATCCTGCAATACGGCGCGGCGGCCCAGAAGAACGTGGCGGGCTTCTCCGAGAGCGCCCTGGCCTCCGTCCGCACCAAGGACCTGGGAGAGGTGGGCAAGTCCCTCAGCGAGCTGGTGGTGGAGCTGAAGAGCTTCGGCGAGGAGGAGGAGAAAAAGGGCCTCTTCGGCAAGCTGAAAAAGACCGGAAACAAGCTGGAGGCCATGAAGGCCCAATATTCCAAGGTGGAGACCAACGTGGACAAGATCGTCCGGGAGCTGGAGCAGCATCAGGTGACGCTGATGAAGGACGTGGCCATGTTCGACCAGATGTATGAGCTGAACCTGAAATACTACAAGGAACTGACCATGTATATCCTGGCGGGCAAGAAGAAGCTGGCGGAGGTCCGGGCCAACGAGCTCCCCGCCCTCCGGGCCAAGGCCGAGGAGACCGGGGCCCAGGAGGACGCCCAGCGCTACAACGACCTGGTCCAGATGTGCGAGCGCTTTGAAAAGAAGCTCCACGACCTGGAGCTCACCAGGATGATCTCCATCCAGATGGGCCCCCAGACCCGGCTCCTCCAGAACAACGACACGCTGATGGTGGAGAAAATCCAGTCCTCTCTTGTGAACACCATCCCCCTGTGGAAGAGCCAGATGGTCCTGGCCTTAGGGATGGAGCACGGCCGCCAGGCCACCGCCGCCCAGAGCGCCGTGACGGAGATGACCAACGAACTGCTGAAAAAGAATGCGGATATGCTGAAAATGGGCACCATCCAGACCGCCAAGGAGGCGGAAAAGAGCGTGGTGGACATCGAGACCCTCCAGCACACGAACCAGCAGTTAATTTCCACCCTGGACGAGGTGCTGAACATCCAGCGGGAGGGCGCCCAGAAGCGCAAGGCCGCCGAGGCGGAGCTGGGCCGCATCGAGGGCGAGCTCCGGGCCAAGCTGATGGAGCTGCATAAGTAAGTCACCGGAGTTCCCGGGCGACGGAGAAGGCGGCCAGGAACATGGCCTCCTGTTCCAGGGCGAACTGCGCCCAACAGGCGTCCTGATAGCGCTCAAGAGCCGCGCGGCCTTCGGGAGAGAGGTGTTTTTTCAGGACCGCCAGACTTTTTTCCTCTGTCTGTTGCAGCACACGGTGGGCCTGGTGATCCAGGAAGCCCGGGGTGCGGTGAAGCTGCACGTAGTCATAGAGTATTGCCATTAGGTCCGTCATGGGGAGAACCTCCATATACTAAATTTAGGTATATTATAGCACCTTATTCTGGTATGTCAAGGGGAAGTGCAATGCAAATTCTAGCAAAACGGCTGAAAGAGCTGCGGGAGAGCCGCCGGTTGTATCAGAGGGAGCTGGCGGAAATCTTGGATATGTCCTTCCGGGGCTACCAGAATTATGAGGTAGGGCAGAGCGACCCAAAGCTGGAGACCCTCATCGCAATTGCCGACTATTACAACGTATCCATCGATTACCTGGTGGGCCGGACGGACGTGCCGGATTTCCATAGAACCGAGGGGTAGGGGCCGCCGCCCTCGGCGGCCCATTCCTCCGGGACTGCCATGGTTCCGGGGGGAGGATGGCCCGGTC
>CAMXNV010000088.1 GCA_947245315.1 uncultured Oscillibacter sp.
ACTACATCGTCAAGCCCTTCGAGATGAAGGAGCTCATCGCCCGGATCAACGCCGTCCTCCGCCGGACGGAAATCCCCAACGACACCAGCAAGAAGCTGAGCTTCGACAAGCTGGTCATCAACCTGGACTCCTATGAGCTCATCGTGGACGGGCGGAAGATCGACACCCCGCCCAAGGAGCTGGAGCTCCTCTACCACCTGGCCTCCACCCCCAACCGGGTCTACACCCGGAACCAGCTCCTGGACGAGGTCTGGGGCTTCGACTACTTCGGGGACAGCCGGACGGTGGACGTACACATCAAGCGCCTCCGGGACAAGGTGGACAACGTGTCCGACCAGTGGTCCCTGAAAACCGTGTGGGGCGTGGGCTATAAATTCGAGCTGGCGGAGAAGAAAGAGGGATGAAGAACTTTCGGGAACGGACCCAGAGCCTGTACTGGCGTCAGCTCTTCGTCACCGCCGGCATGGTGCTGCTGACCCTGTGCCTCCTGGGGGCCTCCTTCTTCTCCCTGAGCTATAACTACGCCCGGAGCCAGCAGGGGGAGGAGATCGCCGCCAAGGCCCGGGTCATGAGCCAGCTGTCCCTCAGCTACCTGGAGAGCGGGCGCTATCTGGACATGGAGGATCTGCAGGACGACCAGGACTTCCAGCGCCTGGCCAGTTTCGCCGCCATCGTCTCCGACGTGCACTTCATGATCTGCGACACGGAGGGCCACGTCCTTCTCTCCACCGACAAGACTCTGGACGGGAAAACCGTCACCGTCCCCCCGGAGCGGACGGCCCGGATCATGGAGCGGGGCAGCGCCTCCTGGCGGGACGACTTCGGGGGCCTCTACCCGCAAAAGCGCTTCTCCGTGGGCGTGGCCTCCGTGAACCCCGTCACCCTGGAGCGGGCGGGGGAGGTCATCGCCGTGTCCACCATGGCCTCCCTGGACTCCATGTGGCAGGGCTTCATCGGCCTCTTTTTCATGACGGCCTTCGTGGTCCTGATGATCGCCTTCATGGCCTCCTCCGTCACCGCCATGCGGCAGGTGAAGCCCATCCGGGAAATGGTGGAGGCCACCCGGCGCTACGCCGAGGGGGACTTCGACATCCGGATGAACGACTACGGGCGCAGCGACGAGGTGGGCGAGCTGGCCGCCTCCTTCAACGCCATGGCGGACTCCCTCCAGCAGACGGAGCGCCAGCGGCGGGAGTTTATCGCCAACATCTCCCACGAGCTCAAGACCCCCATGACCACCATCGCGGGCTACACCGACGGCCTCCTGGACGGCACCATCCCCCCGGAGAAGGAAAAGCAGTACCTCCAGATCATCGCCGGGGAGAGCCGCCGCCTCAGCCGCCTGGTGCGCCGCATGCTGGACGTGAGCCAGCTCCAGGCCATCAACCCCCTGCAAAGCGGCGCGCATTTCGACATCTGCGAGAGCATGCGCCGGGTCCTGATCTCCATGGAGAAGAAGATCAACGACCGGCAGCTGGACGTGGAGGCCGACATCCCCGAGGGACCCATCCTGGTCCTGGGGGACAACGACCTGATTACCCAGGTGATCTACAACCTGCTGGAAAACGCGGCCAAGTTCGCCTACCAGGGCTCCGCCCTCTACTTGGGGCTCACCCCCCGGGAGGGCCGGGTCCAGGTGACGGTCCGGAACTCCGGGGACACCATCCCCGCCGAGGAGCTGCCGCTGCTGTTCGAGCGCTTCCACAAGAGCGACAAGTCCCGCAGCGAGGACAAGGACGGCGTGGGCCTGGGGCTCTACATCGTCAAGACCATCCTGGAACAGCACAAGGAAAAAATCAATGTGACCAGCGAGAATGGAGTGACCACGTTCTCCTTCTCCCTGAACACGGAGTGAGGAAGCATGGGAGAGCGAGAGGAAACCGGGCGGCTGCCCGGAGAGATCGTAGAGGTCTACCGGGCCCCCCGCCGGTCCGGCGAGACGCGGGACCCCCGGGAGATCGTGGAGGTCTACCGTCCGCCGGATCCCCGGGAGGTGGTGGAGGTCTACCGGCGTCCGGTTCCGCCCCGGAGGGCGGCCCGGACCGGCGTCCCCGCCCCCGGAGCGGGGCGCAGGAGGACGAAGAGCGGGCTCTGGAAATTCCTGGCCTGCTTGACCCTGCTGGCGGGGCTGGCCCTGGCCGGGACAATGGCGGAGGACTATTTCCTGAGCCCCCGGTGGGACGAGGACCCGGACCTCACCAGCCAGGAGGACCGGGAGATCACCATCCCCTCCTGGCCCGTGGGCCAGGGGGCGTCCCTGACCGTCTCCCGGAGGACGGGAGAGACCCTGACCGCCCAGGAGGTCTACCGGCGGCTGAACCCCGCCGTGGTGACGGTGAACTGCTCCACGTCGGACGGCATCGTCTCCGTGGGCACCGGCGTCATCTTCTCCGAAGACGGCTACCTGGTCACCAACTACCACGTGGTCCGGGGCGGGCGGCGCTGCTCCGTGGTCCTGGACACCGGCCAGACCTTGGAGGTCTGCTATGTGGCCGGGGATGAGAACAGCGATTTGGCCGTGCTCAAGGTGCCCCCGGGGGAGCTGACCTACCTGGAGTCCCTGCCCGCCGCCCCCTTCGGGGACTCGGAGGAGCTGGTGGTGGGAGACCCGGTGTACGCCATCGGCGCGCCCCGGCGGCTCCGGGGAACCCTGACCAACGGCATCATCTCGGCCATTGACCGGGACATCGAGGTGGAGGGCCGGACCATGACCCTCCTCCAGACCAACGCCGCCCTGAACTCCGGCAACTCCGGCGGGCCCCTCATCAACGACCAGGGGCAAGTGGTGGGCATCAACGTGGCCAAGTATATGTCTGGCCGGGACAGCGTGGAGGGCCTGGGCTTTGCCATCCCCACGGCCCAGCTGGAGCGGATCATCAACGACCTGCTGGAGTGGGGCGAGGTCCGGCCTGAGCCTCTCATCGGCGTCATGGTGATTGCCGCGGAGCGGGGGCTGCTGGTGGACTCGGTGACCCCCGGCGGCGCCGCCGACCAGGCGGGCGTCCAGGCGGGCGACTATATCATCGCCGCCCAGGGAGAGGACATCCACACCAATCAGGACCTGTTCCGGATTCGCCGCCGCCTCTATGTGGGGGACCGGCTGACGCTGACCCTCTGGCGGATGGGGGAGACCTTGGAGGTAACCCTGGAGCTGGAGGACGCAGCGGAGTGACCTTATAATAGGATAATGCGAGGCCCGGGAAATGTGATTTCCCGGGCCTCGTTCTGCGTTTTTCAATACCAGCTCTGGAGCTCTACCAGGTTGCCCTCGCAGTCCGCCGCGTAGACGAAGACCGCCCTCCGGCCATCCTCGTACTCCGTCCGCACCAGCTCCCCCAGTTGGCTGCCGCCGTGCTCCAGCACCTGGGCCAGGGTCTCCTCCACGCTCTCCACCTCAAAGGCCAGGTGGGCCAGGCCGCAGCGGTTGATGGCCGGGGCGGCGGGGAGCTCAGAATCGTAGGCGAAAATCTCCAGGGTGGGGTGGTCCCCCTCGTAGCCCGGCAGGCGGAGGTGCTCCCCCACGATGTGGGCATTTTGGAGGCCCGTCAGCCGGTCCAGCCACTCCCCCCGGAGGTCCCGGGTCTCCCCGATGCTCTCGCAGTGGAAGACGGTCTTGTAGAAGTCAATCAGCCGGGCGGGGTCCCGGGCGATGATGTTGGTGTGTACATATCGAACCATACGCTCAAGCCTCCTCCAATTCCAGCACCACCGGGCAGTGGTCGCTGCCGTGAATCTCGCTCCAGATGTCGGCGCTCCGGATCCGGTCCCGGAGGCGCTGGGAGACAATGAAATAGTCGATTCTCCACCCCGTGTTGTTCTCCCGGGCCCTCCCCCGGTAGCTCCACCAGGAGTAGGCCCCGGTCTTGTCCGGGTACAGCGCCCGGAAGGTGTCCACAAAGCCCGCCTCCAGAAGCTGGGTCATCTTCCCCCGCTCCTCGTCCGTGAAGCCGGGGTTCCGGCGGTTGGGGCCCGGGTTCTTCAGGTCGATCTCCTGGTGGGCCACGTTCAGGTCCCCGCAGTAGACCACCGGCTTCACCGCGTCCAGCTCGCAGAGGTACTCCCGGAGATCGTCCTCCCAGGCCATGCGATAGTCCAGGCGGAGAAGCTGGTCCTTGGAGTTGGGGGTGTAGCAGCAGACCAGGTAGAAGTCCGGGAACTCCGCCGTGATGACCCGCCCCTCGTGGCGGTGCTCGTCGATGCCGAAGTCGTAGGTGACATTCAGGGGCTTCCGCCGGGTGAAGACGGCGGTGCCGGAGTAGCCCGCCTTGTCGGCGCTGTTCCAGAAGCGCTCGTAGCCGGGGAGGTCGAACTCCGCCTGCTCCGGGCGCATCTTCGTCTCTTGGAGACAGATGACGTCGGCGTCGGCAAAGGCGCAGAAGTCCAGAAAGCCTTTTTTCAGGCAGGCCCGGAGGCCGTTTACATTCCAGGATACCAGTTTCATAAAACACCTCGTTTGAATAGAGAAGTGGGATGGGCGGCGGTTGGTTTTGTCCCTGCTATTGTACCGGATCCTCGGGAAAAAAACAATTGCCTTTTCCGCCTTCTTTCCGGGGGGAGAAAAAACAATTGCCAGCGGCGCGGAAAAGGAGTAGGATATAGGAAAGCGTTTGCGAAAAATTGCAAGGAGGATTTCCCTATGGGTCTGCTGGATAAATTCAAAAAGAAGCCCGGCGGGCGGAAGACCGCCCCTGAGACGGAGGAGTACTCCCCCGGCGGCTCCGCCATCTACCGTTACCAGACTCCGGAGAAGCAGGGCTTCCGGCCTCCGGAGGACGTGTGCGTCTCCATGGAGGCCGTGGAGCAGCACATGGACCACATCTTCCCCAACCGGGGCGGCTTCGTGTACCACGAGATTCTCAGCGACCTGGTTCACATCGACGTCCACATCCTCCGGCCCGCCGGGGAGGGCGACTGCTATGTCCTCTACACCACCGGCATGAGCGACCTGCCCATGCACCTCCCCGAGGAGATCGCGGACCGGGAAGATCTGAAGTACGCGGAGCTCTACATGCTCCTCCCCGGGGACTGGAACGTGGGCGAGGAGAACCGGACCGCCCAGGATCTGCCCTATGAGAGCTTCTGGCCCATCCAGATGCTGAAATTCCTGGCCCGCTTCCCTCACGAGTACCAGACCTGGCTGGGCTGGGGGCACACCATCCCCAACGGGCCGGACTACACGCCCATCTGCGAGGGCCTGGGCTTCGGCGGTGCGGTGCTGGACCAGCTCACCCTGGTCCCGCCCGTGAAGACGGAGGACGGGAAGGAAATCTCCATGCTCATGGTGGTCCCCGCCTACAAGGAGGAGATCGAGTTCAAGCTGAAGTACGGCATGGAGGGCCTGAGCGACCGCTTCGCGGAGCGCAAGCTCCCCCTGGTCCTGGACATCCACCGCCCCAACTTCTGCGAGGACTTCCACGAGGTTTTGGACTGAATTTCAGTTAGGAGTTAGGAGATAGGAGTTAGGAGTTTTCCCCTGCGGGGGCTCTCGCTCCAACAATAACTCCTACCTCCTCACTCCTAACTCCTAACTTCCCCAGTGAGGTGATCGGATGGATTACGACAAACTTCTGAACATGGCAGCGGAGCTGGGCTATCAGCTCATGTACAGCGGCGCGGAAATCTACCGGGTGGAGGAGTCCGCCCGGCGGCTGCTCCACGCCTACGGGCTGGAGAACCCGGAGGTCTTTGCCATCCCCAACTGCGTCATCGTCAGCGTGGCCACGCCGGAGGGCCACCCCATCACCCGGATGCGCCGGGTCCCGGCCCACGGCACGGACATCGAGCTCCTGGAGCGCTGCAACGGCCTGTGCCGCCGCCTCTGCGCCCAGGTCCCGCCCCTGGACGAGGCCCAGGCCCTGGTCCTGGCGCTGCCGGAGGACGAGCCCCGGTACTCCCCCCGGCGGGTGCTCCTGGGCTACGGTTTGGCCCCGGCCTTTTTTGCGCCCCTGTTCGGCGGGGGCCTGGCGGATCTGGTCTGTGCTTTCCTCTGCGGGCTGGCCGTGGGGGGCTGTTTGCTCTACGGCGGGCGCTTCATCGGGGCCAACAGCTTCTTCCGCACGGCCCTTTGCAGCGCCCTGGCCTCCCTGCTGGCCCTGGCGCTGGTCCGGGCCGGGCTGGGGGACAGCGTGGACGTGGTGACCATCTCCACGCTGATGGTGCTGGTCCCCGGCGTCGCCCTGACCAACGCCATGCGGGAGATCATGGCCGGGGATACCTTCTCCGCCCTGAGCCGCACGGCGGACGCAATTCTGGTGGCCTCGGCCATCGCCCTGGGGGCCGCGGCGGGCCAGGCCCTGGGCGGCATGCTTTGAGAGGGAGGGAGAACTGTGGAAGGGATATTCTTTGACTACGTGGTGCCCTGCCTCTGCGCTTTCCTGGCCTGCGTGGGCTTTACGCTGATGTTCAATATCCACGGCGTGGGCAAGCTGATCGCCGGCGTGGGGGGCGCTCTGAGCTGGCTGGTCTACCTGCTGGCGGGGAGCACCATCTTCGCGGCCTTCCTGGCCGCGGCGGCCATCGGCATCTTCGCCGAAATCATGTCCCGGGTCCGGCTGTGCCCCGTGACGGGCTACGTGCTGGTGGCCCTGCTGCCCCTGGTCCCCGGCGGCGGCATCTACTACGCTATGCACTACTGCGTCTCCGGGGACACGGAGCAGTTCTTGAATACGCTGCTCCACACCTTCGGCATGGCGGCGGCCCTGGCCGTGGGGGCTATGCTGGCGTCGTCCCTGTTCCGGGCAGCGTTCCCCAAGCTGCGGAGGCCGGGGAAGCCTTGATGACCGGGTGAGTCTTGATTAGGAAGGATTGGTTGCTATGGAAGATTTTAAGCAGCGCTTGCTGGAAAACGGCTATTTTCGCCAGGAGGAGCTGGTCTTTCGGGACTGCGGCCCGGAGCAGCAGGTCCGGGTCTCCGCCCTCTTGAACAAGATGGCCGCCTTCGCCGGGTACGACTACGACGCCCGGGGGCTGACCCACGAGGTGCTCTGGAACAACCGGGAGGTCTTCCTCCTCTCCAGGGCCGCGCTGAGGATTCACCTCTGTCCCCGGGCGGGGGACCTGCTGGACATCACCACCTGGGAGGACGGGGCCAAGGGGGCCCACATGCGGCGTAACTACGAGATGGCCGATCAGGAAGGCCGGGTCCTGGTCTCCGCCCGGACGGACTGGATTCTGGTGGACCCCGTCACCCGGAAGATTCTGCGCCCCTCCGCCTTCACGGCCAGGCCCCTGCAAACCTCGGACCGGGTTCTGGACTGCCCGGAGACTCAAAAGATCGCCCTGCCCAGGGAGGGGGCCGAGGACCGGGGCACCCGCCGGGTCCGCTGGTCCGACCTGGACGGCAACGGGCACCTGTTCAGCGGCAACTACGGGGACATCGTCTGGGACGCCCTGCCGGAGGACTTGCAGGCCCGGTGCCCCCGGGAGTTCCAGATCAACTACAGCCGGGAGGCCGTCCTGGGGGACGTCCTGCGGCTGGAGGGCGTCCGGAGGGGGGAGTCCTATTGGATGGAGGGCCTGGGGCCCCGCGGCTCCTGCTTTACGGCGCTGTGTGTCTTTTGAGGGGGTTTTGCTGTTCCCCCGGGCTCCTTGGAAAAATGGACCGTTTTCTCCGCCCCCTTTTTTGTGTGGACGACTCTGTCCGCATGAAGGCGGGTTTTCAGTATACCGCGCAAGCGATAGTCAAATGATAGGAGGAATACCATGCAATATGATGAAAAGGATTTTTTAGAAACAGCAGGTCAGGATGCCTTAAAACAAATAGCCCGTGCAAGAGAACTTACACGGGAATACCTCTTTACGGACTATCTTGATACCGAAAAACGAAGCGCCATTCTTAAAGAGCTATTGGGCGGAATAGGCGAAAATGTGGCAATTGACACGCCGTTTCACTGCGACCATGGAAAAAACATTTTTATAGGCAGCGACGTAATAATCAATATGAACTGCACGTTTGTGGACAATATGCCAATTAAAATCGGAAATAGGGTATTGGTTGCCTCAAATGTACAGATTTATACATCTTCTCACCCGGTATTGCCGGAAGAACGTCTCGTCCCGGACTGGAAAGAACATAAAACGACTTGGTTCAGAACATACGCGCGTCCGGTGGAGATAAAAGACAACGCGTGGATTGGCGCCGGAAGCATCTTATTGCCGGGCGTGACCATAGGGGAAAACAGCGTTATTGGGTCGGGGAGCGTGGTTAATCGAACAATCCCAGCAAATTGTCTTGCCGTAGGGAATCCGTGCAAGATTATACGCTATTTCTCCACGGATTAAATCGATCAAGACACTAATATGGGAGTCATTGCTGTTTTTACTTCCAAATTAATGGGTAGTGCGCTATCTTGGTTCACTGCCCATTCCGTCATTTTGACGATGGGGAAATTTTATGGGCCTTTTTCAGCACGAAAGAGAACAGGGACTTTTCTCCGGGAGTGTCCTATTCGCAGATTTATTGTAGGGGGCGGGCTCCGTCCTGCCCCGTCTCCCGGAAGCCGGGCATTCCCGTAGGAGCGGAAGGGGACAGCCCCCG
>CAMXNV010000089.1 GCA_947245315.1 uncultured Oscillibacter sp.
CGGTGAAGTCCACCTCCGTGCCCTCGGACCGGCCGATCCAGTTGCGCTGCTGGATTTTCACCCGGTTGATGAAGTCCACGGTGTCCAGGTCGTCGATGAGCCGGTCGGCGTACTTGGTGATGGCCAGCATCCACTGGCTCTTCTCCTTCCGGATGACCTCGCCGCCGCAGCGCTCGCACACGCCCTCCACGACCTCCTCGTTGGCCAGGACGATCTTGCAGCTGGTACACCAGTTCACGGGCATGGACGCCTTGTAGGCCAGGCCCTTTTTGAACATCTGGAGGAAAATCCACTGGGTCCACTTGTAGTAATCCGGGTCCGTGGTGTTGACCTCCCGGTCCCAGTCGAAGGAGTAGCCCAGCATGCGGAGCTGCTTGCGGAAGTTCTCCACATTGTCATGGGTCACCTTGGCCGGGTGGATGTGATTTTTCACCGCGTAGTTCTCCGTGGGCAGGCCGAAGGCGTCGTAGCCGATGGGGAAGAGGACGTTGTAGCCCTGCATCCGCTTCTTCCTGCAAATGATGTCCATGGCGGTGAAGGGCCGGGCGTGGCCCACGTGGAGCCCCTGGCCGGAGGGGTAGGGGAACTCGATGAGGCCGAAGAACTTCTCCCGGCTGGTGTCCCCGTTGACGGCGGTGAAGGGCTTCTCCTCCAGCCATTTGGCCTGCCACTTCTTCTCAATGGCGCTGAAATCGTATTTCATGAATCTGCTCTCCTTTGTCTGCTATATTGAGTTTACATAATTTGGTCTACATAACATGCCAACGGATTTAATAAGGCCGGACGGGCTTCAGGTAGGCGATCCGGGGGGTGCCGTCCTCGGCGTAGATGCGCCCGCAGCGCCGGAAGCCCCAGCTCTCCAAGAGGTGCTGCATGATGAGGTTGTCCGCGTGGGTGTCCGCCCGGAGGTTGGGGGCCAGGGTCTCGCAGAACCGGGCGCAGGCCCGGAAGACCCCCGGGGCCGTCCCGCCGGAGGCCAGGCGGTGGATGGTGCCGTAAGGGCCGTGGTTCAGCCACGCGCCCTCTTCGATGAGCTGATAGGTGGGGTCGTCCCCCAGGGTGAACATGAAGACCCCCGCCAAGTCTCCGCCCTCCTCCAGCACGTAGCTGACGCCCCTTTGGATGTCGTCCTCCAGGGTCTCCCGGGCGGGGTAGCTGTCCCCCCACTGGGTGGGGTTGCCCGTGCGGCGCATCTGCTCCCGGGCGTGGCCGTAAATCTCCAGAATCCGGGGCAGGTCTTGGGGGGTTGTCTTTCGGACCTCCATGGGCGTCCTCCTTTGTCATGGTTGGGGGCGTTAGGCCCGGTCGAAGCCCAGGCAGCGGGTTCCTTGGAAGGTGAGGGTTCCCCGGTCGCCCTGGGAGAGGCGGCTGTACGCCTCTTCGCCGAGGGAGAGCCAGAGCTCCCGGCCGTCCGGCAGGCGGAAGGCCGCGTGGTATTGAAGGCAGGGGCGCTTTTCCCCGTGATAGTGCTTGGCCTTGATCTTCTTCTCCGTCACCACGGCAACAACCTTCTTGGGCTCCGGCGGCGGGGTGTACCGGCTCCGGGCCTCCAGACAGGCCTTGCGGTTTCGGTGTCTGCGGATCAGGATCAAGACGACGCTGGCTCCGTCCAGGGGGCCGGGTTTTCCCCATAAAACCAAGTTGAGGACGTGGGTCAAAAGGGCGATGGCCTCCAGGATCACATATCGTAAAAGAAGCTGCATCAGCACCAACATGAGCGCCCACGCCAGTATCCTTTTCAGAAACTCCTCCATGGGCGTCAGCCCCGCTCAAACCCCAGATACCGGGTTCCCTGGAAGGTCAGGCTCCCCTGGTCGCCCTCCGCCAGCATCCCGTACTCAGAGCCGCTGAGCTGGAGCTCCATCCGGTCCCCGCTCTCCACCTGGAAGGTGGCGTAGTACCGGGTGGAGGTGGTGGTGTGGCCGATGCCCATGCCGTCGTGATGGCTGCCGTGGGCCTGGTGGCGGTGGTGAGAGATCTCCGTCCGCTTGGTCACCACCTGGGCGGCCACCGTCAGCCAGGGAGAGGCGTTGTTTTTGTTCCAGGTCTTGACACCCCGGACCGCGGACACCAGGATCGTCCCAATGACGATGACGAAGACGGTGATGAACAGAAACGGAAAAATGGAAAACAGGAAGTTAAAGCCCCCCATTCCAAAGCCCATGCCCATGGTTTCTCTCCTTTCCCAGCATGAAAACCGCCCCCAGCCGAGCGAACGGCCAGGGGCGTGAATGCACGCGTTACCACCCTGTTTCAGCCCCGCCGGGCGGCGGAGCCCTCCAAGCCCGGTAACGGGGGCGAGGCCGTCCCGCCCTACCTGTCGGGCGGGAGACTCCGGGACCAGTCATCTACAGGGGCCCTCCGCCGGCTCGCAGCGCCGCCGGCTCTCTGGGGGTAGGGCTCCCCTGTCTTTTTTCCCTTCATCGTCTTTCAACAGGCCCTATTGTACGGAAATGGGGCCGGTTTGTCAAGAGGGAAATGACCAAAGGCTGTGCCCACAGGCAGGAAATGGCCTGACCTGGGGGTCAGGCCCCACAGGGTGCCCGGCCGATAGAAGGGGTTGTGGGGCCCGGTCCCCAGACCGGGCCATTCCCCAGGGAGTGAATCTTACTTCTCATTCACCGCGTCATAGAGCTTCTCGATCTCCTTATCCGGGGCGGGGGTCAGGAGGCTGACGATGACAATGGCCGCCAGGCCCACCAGGAAGGCGGGGAGGAGCTCATAGATATCCAGCGCGCCGCCCATGGGGCGGACCAGGAACTTCCACACGAAGATCATCACGCCGCCGGCCACCAGACCGGCCATGATGCCCTGGCGGTTGCTCCGCTTCCAGTACAGGGCGCAGAGGATGGCGGGGCCGAAGGTGGCGCCGAAGCCCGCCCAGGCGAAGGACACGATCTGGAACACGTTGCTGTTGGGGTCCGAGGCCAGGAAGAGGGCGATCACCGCGATGACCACCACGGTCAGCCGGGCAATCAGCATGGTCTGCTTCTCCGTCAGCTTGACGCCGAAGACCTCTTGGACGATGTTCTCAGAGAAGGCGGAGGAGGCCGCCAGGAGCTGAGAGTCCGCCGTGGACATGGTGGCGGCCAGGATGCCCGCCAGGATGCAGCCCGCCACGATGGCGGGGAGGATACCGTAGGAGGACAGGAGGTCCGAGAGCTTGACGATGATGGTCTCCGTGGCGCTGCCCTCCAGGAAGGGCACCTTGCCCGCGGCGGAGACCGCGTGGCCCACGATGCCGATGAACACGGCCACGCCCATGGAAATCACCACCCAGGTGGCGGCGATCCGGCGGGAGAGGGTCAGCTCGTTCTCGTCCCGGATGGCCATGAAGCGGACCAGGATGTGGGGCATGCCGAAGTACCCAAGGCCCCAGGCCATCATGGAGATGATGCGGATGAAGCCGTAGGGGTCGGCGGCGCCGGTGGAGACGTTATAGGTCTCCGTGAAGCTGAAGAAGCCGGGGAGGGTCTGGGCGTGGGCGATCACCGCGTCCATGCCCCCCGCCTGGACAATGCCGAACACCACGATGACCGCCAGGGCGCAGGTCATGATGATGGACTGGATCAGGTCCATGGTGGCCACGGCGTTGAAGCCCCCCACGGAGGTGTAGCTGATGATGACCACCGCGCCGATGCAGGCCGCCACCATGTAGTCCCAGCCGAAGAGGCTGTTGAAGAGCTTGCCCACGGCGGCCAGGCCCGAGGCCACGTAGGGCACGAAGAAGATCAGGATAATCAGGGCGGAGATGCAGGTGATGACGGGCTTCTTCTCCCCGTAGCGCTTGGAGATGAAGCTGGGGATGGTAATGGCGTCCAGCTTCACGCTGTAGCGCCGGAGCTTCTTGGCCACCAGCAGGAAGTTCAGGTAGGTGCCCACGGCCAGGCCGATGGCGGTCCAGCTGGCGTCGGCCACGCCGGAGAGGTAGGCCAGGCCGGGGATGCCCATGAGCAGGTAGCTGCTCATGTCGCTGGCCTCGGCGCTCATGGCGGTGACCAGGGGGCCGATGCCCCGGCCGCCCAGGTAGAAGCCCTCGGCGCTCTTCTTGGACCGGCGGCCGATCATGACCCCGGTGAAGATGACGAAGCAGAGGTACGCGATGATCGTACCCGTGATACAAATTTGTGCGGTAGACATACTCTCTCTCCTTTTCGGTTCAGTGGGTGCTATCATAGCACATTTTTTACTAGAATGAAAGACAGAACGAAGTATAGAATACAGTCTACACTTCGTTCTGTTGGATTTCAACAAAAGAATGGAATAACGCAGCTTTTAAGCCGTACAATTTTTAGGGGAAATCTCCGAAAAAAAGCAAAATCATCGCTTTACGGCTCCGCCGGAAAGGCCTCCAGCGCCCGCTCCAGGATCTCCTCCACCTCCGTCTGCCCGTCCGGTTCCCCGACGATGTGGAGCTGGTACAGCACGCCGCCCCGGATCAGGTAGGCCGTGCGGGAGCAGTAGCGTTCCGTGCGCTCCGAGATCACGTGCAGCACGCCGTCCTCCGCATCCGCCGTCTGCCTCCCTAGGTCCAGGGTCCAGTTCCTGTCCGAGAGCCTGGCCTTAGCCGGGTCCCCGTACAAGAGGGCCGAGAGCGTCACCCCCGTCGGGCCGCTGAGATATCCGGCGTCAATGCTGATCCAGTCCACATAGCCCTCCTCGGCACCGTTCCACTGGACGACCACCCGGGGGGCGTCCCGGAAGCCCAGGGGCATGGCCGCGTAGGTCCCCTTCTCCAGCCAGTCAGAGTCCTCCAGGGGATTGGGGACGGAGAAGCCCAGGAAAGCCTCGCCGGCGGCCCAGTCCTCAAAGCCCTGCCGGCACCAGCCGGGCATGTGGCTGGAGACGGCCTGCGCCTCCTCGCTCAGGGCGTTCCAGGAATCCCACTCCGCCTCCAGGGCGTCCCGCAGGTCCTGGGAGAGGGCCTCCTGGGAAATGGGTTCCACCCAGCCGTCCTCCTCCGGTCCGGAGTCCGCCCGGCACCCGGCCAGCAGCGCGGCGCACAGCAGCCAGGCAAGCACACACCGTTTTTTCATTCCGCCTCCTCCTTTCGATCTGTCCCCCGCCAGCTCTCCAGGAACATAGGGGTCATGCCGTCCGTGTAGGCCACCAGGGAATACTCCCCGCCGCAGAGGCACCAGTCGTACAGCAGCGCCCGCTCCCAGAGGGCGTAGGCCTTCACGATTTCGTTCACCGTCCGGTCCGTCCGGAGCTGGCCCTTCTGCTGGCCCTCGGCGATGATCTTCCGCAGGAGCTTGAAATAGGTCCGGTTCCGGTCCAGCAGGTGCTTCTCCCCCCGGGTGAGGAGCTGGGTGGAGAGGAGCCGCGCCAGCAGGTCCAGGGAGATGCCCCCGTCGATCATGGCGAAGAGCTCGTGGTTCAGGAAGGCCAGTTTCTCGATGGCGTCCTGGTCCGGGGAGAGGGCGGGGAGCAGGGCCTCGTATTTCTCGTCGAAGACGTTGGAGAGGGTGCCAAGCAGGGCGTCCTTGCCGTCGAAGTAGTGGTAGAAGGAGCCCTTGGAGGTCTCGGACTCAAAGACGATGTCCTCGATGGTGGTGTCCTCGTAGCCCTGCTCATAGAAAAGCTTCCAGGCGGCGGAGATGATGCGGCCCTTGGTGTTCCGGGCGTTCTTCCTGGGCATGGGGGAGGCCTCCTTACCTTGGATTTGTGGTTGACAGTCCGGGATAGGGCTGGTATAATCAAAGCAAGAGGGGCTCGACCGCGGCATCGGTCGCAGCTCAACCTCGTCAAGTTTTGAGCTTGGAGATTTGGCCGCTTCCTATGTCCGGGGGGCGGTTATTTCTTTGTCACCTTGACGACTCCGAAGATAACAACGGCGATCAGGTTCAGTAACGCAAGCGTTTCCAGTACCGTCAACTCGTCACCTCCTATGTACGGAGGTCGAGCCGTTCCCCTCTTGCTTAGTTCTGGTATAGCATGTTTTGCTGGTACTGTCAACGGCGGGGGAGCGGTCGGAAGTGGCCGTTTGCGCATTTTATAATCGGGATACGCCCTGTAGGGGCCACCGCCCTGCGCGGCCGTTGGCGGCCTTGCCGCCTTACGGATGCGGCGTACTCCCTTGCGGGTGCTCGGCGGCCCGTTCCTCTGAAACTGCCAGGGTTTTGGGGGAAGCGGGCGGCCCAGGGGGCCGCCCCTACAGGGTGGTCTATCGATAGAACACCTTGTAGGGAAGGGGCTCTGTCCTTCCGTCCTCCGGGAGTGCCCAGCTTCCGGTAGACGGGGGCGGGACAGGGCCCGCCCCCTACAATAAATCTTCGAATAGGACACCCCCGGAGCGATTCGCCCTGCGGCCGCAGATTTGCGGTTGACAGCCCGGGGTGGGGCTGGTATAATACAAGGCAAGAGGGGCACCTGTCGTCACCAGGTTCGGCTAACCTCCTACAAGTTTATAGCTTGAGAAATTGCCGTTCCTTAATGTCTGGGGCGGTTATTTCTTTGTTACACTGACTACGCCGAAAATAACAACGGCGTCCCTTCAAGAGAAACACGCGCCTCTGGGGCCCCCGCGAAAACCCAGCGAAGCGGTTTTCGTGGGGAGAGGAGGAACAAACGGAACGGAGTGAAGCCTGCCCGAAGGGCGGGATTCACGTAGTGCAGTTTGTTCCGACGAGGTTTAGCCGTTCCCCTCTTGCTTAACTCAGGTATAGCATGTTTTGCCAGCTCTGTCAACGCCGGGGGGGCCTCGCTCTCCGCATCTTTTGCAAGGTTTTTAGCACGTTCTCCGGTGTTCATTTGCAGGGAGTGCGTTTATAATAAGAACTGACAAGGAGGGACCCCCATGAAATTCTGGAAAATGAACGGGGCCGGAAACGACTTCATCATCCTCAACAACCTGGAGGAGCGCCTACCCCGGGAGGACTTCCCCCGGATCGCCCGGATTCTGTGCGAGCGGCACCTGTCCATCGGAGCCGACGGGCTGATGGTGGTGGAGGCCCCCACCGAGGGCGGGGACTTCAAGATGCTCTTCTTCAACTCCGACGGCAGCGTGGGGGAGATGTGCGGCAACGGCGCCCGGTGCATCTGCCGGTACGGCTTCGAGAACGGCTTGGCCCGGGAGGCCCAGGCCGTGGAGACCACCGCCGGGCTGGTGATCGGGCAGCGGATCAACGAGAGGCTCTACCGGGTCCGGCTGAACGACCCCACCACCATCCGGCTGGACAGCCCGGTGGAGGTGGACGGGGTGCGCTACGCCTGTTCCTACGTGGAGCTGGGGGACCCGGGGCTGCCCCATGCGGTGATTCCCTACCACGACCTGGAAAACGCTGATCCTCACGAGCTCCGGGAGCTGGGGCGCAAGCTCCGCTGGCACCCCGCCTTTCCCAAGGGGGCCAATGTGAACTTCTATGAGCTCGTCGGAGAGGACCGGATTTACGAGCGGACCTTCGAGCGGGGGGTGGAGGACTTCACCTATGCCTGCGGCACGGGCACGGGCTCTGTGGTGGCGGTGCTGACCCTCCAGGGGAAGGTCAGCGGCCACGGCGTCCGGGCGGACATGAGGGGCGGGACCCTGGTCATCGACGCGGAGCGGGTTCACAGCCAGATCACGGAGCTGCACCTCACCGGCCCCACCAACGTGGTCTGCAAAGGCGAAGTCACAGACGAGTTACTTTTCTCGAGAGAAAAGTAACCAAAAGAGCTTTAGCTCGCTCTGTATGTCTGGCATTCCACCAAGCCGGAGCGACGGCAACGAGGACTTTTTAATCAGGAGGGAAATTATGGAAAAGAAATCCATCGCGAAGAACTACGCCTTTTTGGCCATCATGCTGGGAGCCATGATTCTGGGCGCGATTCTGGGCTGGGTGTGGCCCGCTGAGTCCGACGGGAGCGGAGGCATTGTCTCCGGCACCGGGGCCACGGTTCTTAAGCCCTTGGGCACCGTGTTTATTAATATGATGTTCTGCGTTGTGGTGCCTATGGTATTTGCGTCTATTTCCAGCGCCGTGGCCAACATGGAGAGCCGGAAGCGGGCGGGGAAGATCATGGGGGTCACCGTGGGGACCTTCGTGGTCACGGGAGCCATTGCCGCCGTAATTATGTATCTGCTGATGATCGTCTTCCCGCCGGTGCCCTCCGCCTGGACGAACCTGGCCGCCGAGGAGATGGGGGAGTACGCGACGCTTCCCGACATGATCGTCAACTTCTTCACCGCCAGCGACTTCAGCGGCCTGCTGACCCGCCGGGCCATGCTGCCCCTGATTGTGTTCTCCCTGCTCTTCGGCTTCGCCGTGAACCTGAACGGCGGCAAGGAGACCCCCGTGGGCAAGTTCCTGGACGACCTGGCGGCGGTCATGCTGAAATTCGTGAAGATCATCACCTACTACGCCCCCATTGCCTTCTTCGGCTTCTTCGCCGATCTGGTGGCCACCTACGGGCCTCAGATTACGGAGAACTACGCCCGGGCCCTGGCGGTGTACTATCCCCTGTGCTTTGTGTACATCTTTACGGCCTGGCCCCTCTTCGCCTGGTTCGGCGGCGGCAAGGGCGCTATCGGCGTCATGTTCCGGCACATCAC
>CAMXNV010000090.1 GCA_947245315.1 uncultured Oscillibacter sp.
GCTGTTCCCTTTTCCCTCTTTGACTTCTTTTAACTCTCCTTTTGGACACTCCCCGCCCCACATTTCCCCTTGCCTTTTCCCTGAAAAGCTGGTATACTACCCCCTTGTAACCTCACGCGCCCATTCCCCCGGGAATTACGATACAATACGACAAAGGAACGAACTATGAAAACAATTTTTCTCGTGGACGGAGACAACAACATCGGCACCGGGCTCACCGGAATCGACATGCTCTCGGAGCAGGACACCGTCCTCATCTTCTACCAAAAGGAAAAGGGCCTGGCCCTGAGCAAGCTCCAGAAGCTCTGCGCCGGAACCGCGGCGGACGTGCAGTATATCGAGAGCGTCCGGGGCGGCAAGAACTCCATCGACTTCCAGATCATCACCGAGCTGGGCGTCCTGGTCGGCAAGCGGGAGGCGGACTATGCCTATGTCATCAGCCAGGACAAGGGCTACGCCGCCTCCATCGACGCCCTCCAGTCCCGCTACGCCAACGCCTTCCAAGAGGTGGCCCTCCGGCCCTCCATCGAGAGCTGCCTCCACCTGCCCTTCATCCTCCGGGCGGCGGACCGCCAGGAGCTCTGCAACGCCCTGGTAAAAGAGTACGGCTCTTCCCAGGGCTGCGCCCTCTATAACCACCTCAAACGCGTCTTTCAAGCCCCGGAACCCGAGCCGGAAAAGCTGGTGAAGGTCACCCGTCCCCGCCGGGGCGGAGGCGGGCGGCGAAAAAAAGCTCCCGCCCAGGAGCCCGCAGACCCGGCCTGAGGGGCCCGGCCTCCCTCCGGGGCGGGCTCTGTCCTCTCCCGCTCCTCCGGGGCCGCAATGGTTCCAGGAAATGGCCCGGTCTGGGGACCAGGCCCCACACTTCTTCTATCGATAGAACCTCCTTTGGGGGTCTGGTCCCCTGACCAAACCGTTTCCCGAGAGCCCGTCGCTCCCGAAAAACCGGAGGAGTCAGGCCCTCCTGCAATCAATCCGCTAATAGGACACCCCCCAAAACGCCGCCCTCCCCGGGCGGCGCTTTTTGTCCTCCGCCCTCTGGGCCGGTTCGACTTTTTTCGACAAAATGCGACAAATTCCTTGTGTTTCCCTCGGTTTTTTGTTATGCTGTTTCCGGAGGAGGCAGTCTTTTCCTCGGCTTAGACCCCTCCTTGCCGCAAATGCTATAGCCGGCACCGTAAGCCAGACGCTTCCAGAGGGCAACCCTCTCCGGGAGTTTCGCCGGAAAGGAGACACCTCATGGATATGGACCTCTCTTTGCTGCCCCAGGCCGCTTCTCAGCTCCGGGGCGCCCTGAGCAACCTCTACTTCGCCGCTGCCCGGCTGGCCCCCGCCGGGGACCGGGAGCGGAACCCGGACCTGGACGCCCGGGCCGCCCTGGTGGACCAGAGCTATTACCGGCTGCTCCGGCTGGTGAACAACCTCTCCGCCACCCGCTACATGAGTGAGGAGCCCCTGCCCCTCCGGGACCGGGACATCGTGGAGTTCCTGACGGAGCTCTTCGCCCGGGCCGCCTCCCTGGCCCCCCTCCGGGGCCTGGAGACCCGCCTGATCTGCGCGGCGGACCGGCACATCTGCGCCTTCTGCCCCGACGCCCTGGAGCTGCTCCTGTACCAGCTCCTCTCCAACGCCTTCAAGTACACGCCCTCCGGCGGGCTGATTACCATCGAGCTCCGGCTGGTGGGGAAGCGGGTCCTCCTCTCCGTGGAGGACACCGGCGAGGGCATCCCCCCCGAGCGGCTGGAGGCCCTCTTCGACAGCTACCACCAGGCGGAGAACCCCGCCCCGCCCTCCCAGGGCCTGGGCCTGGGCCTGGCCCTCTGCCGGGGCATCGCCCAGGGGCACGGGGGCATCCTCACGGCGGAGTCTCACCCGGGAAAGGGGAGCCGCTTCACCTTCTCCATGCCGGACCGGCTCAGCGGGTCCAATTTGTCCGACCTGCCCTTCGACTACAGCGGCGGCTTCAACCGCACCCTGATGGCCCTGTCGGACGCCATGCCCCCCGAGGCCTTCCATATCCGGGCTCGGTGAGGGGCGGTTCCCGGTATACGAAAAAGCATTTTCGCCAAGCTGCTTACGGTTTCAGATCTTTTTCAAAGTTCTGAAACCGAATGATTAAAATGGCGCAGAAAACCCCTCCTGGGTTTCCCGCGCACACCCTTCCTTCCCGTTGAATCGGTTTTCCTCGCTTTTCAGCAGACTGAAGCGGAGGGCCAGACGACCCTCCGCTTTTCCATTTCTCTCAATCCTCAAGCCGGGCCCTCACCTCTCCCCAGAACTCCACCAGCTTGCTCTTGAGCACATAGCCCTGATTCTCCTCGGTAATCAGCCCCACCTGCTCCCGGGAGAGCCCCGCCGCCAGGGCCGCCGCCGGGACCTCCTCCGCCGCGGCCGCGCACAGCGGCGGGAACACGACGCACCACCAGTTCCGCCCCGCCCCCGCGCCGATGACCAGCCGCAGGGCCAGGTACTTCCCCGCCGGGAGGGTGAAGCCCTCGTACTCCCGGGTGGGGAAGGACGTGTCCTCCAGGCGGGCCTCCACCCGGTAGTCATAACCGGCGGCCCGGATTTCCTCTCCGGCCACCCGCTCCAGCTCCAGCAGGCGGCCCCGGAGCAATGCCTCCGCCTCCCGGCGGTCCGCCGAGCCCTCTAAAAGCGGCTCCACGTAGGCCAGCACCCGGTCCCGGACCCGGAGCTTCAGGGCCTGGTCCTCCTCCGAGTCGGAGTTGGCCAGCACGTGCAGCCGGACCACCCGGTCCGACAGCTCCTGTTCCGTCTGCAAGGCCATGGCCCCGGAGGCCAGGAACACCGCCAGGCCCAGCAGCAGCGCAATCTCCGCCCATTTCAGCGTGTTCGGTTTTTCGGCAGCTCGTGTATTCATAGAGCAGTCCATCCTTTCCCGGCCCTGGGCCTTTGGTGAAAGGATGGACTGCTCTGTCAAATTCTATTCCGGTCCCAGGAAATTTTTTCTTGCCCAGGCCTCTAAGGCCTCGTTCTCCGGGGGCTCCTCCGGGGATATCTCCCCCTTTTTCAGGGCGGAGGGATCGATGGGGTCGCTCTCCTCAAAGAGGTCGTAGTAGTCCTCGTTCTGGAGGGTGGGGCGGCGGTGCCGGGCGATGGCCGTGATGGTGGGATAGAGGACGATGGCAATCAGGCCCCCGGAGAAGCCGTTGTTGTACAGGTTCAGCCCCGCCACCGGGCCCCCGGTCTGAAGGACCAGGGAGGCGTGGATGAACCCGGCCAGGACGCCGTAGGGCCAGCCGAAGTGCCCGGCGATGGGGGCCAGGCAGGTGCCGAAGAGGCCCGCCAGCTGGAGGGAGGGATAGTCCGGCGTGTGGTGCATCCCATAGGCCCCAATGTACACCCCCAGCATCACGGGGATGATGTTCCGGGCGTGCTTGCCGAAGGCGGAGAAGCCCATGATGGTGAAGATGCCCCCGATGGTGGGCCCGTTCAGGTCTCCCCCCACCAGGAGGACGTAGGCCATGCCCAGGAGGCCGTTGACGCCGATGTTCACCATGACGGGGCCGTAGCCGAACATCCGCAGGTAGTCGCTGGGGGCCCGGCCCGTGGTGGACAGGAGACGCCGGTAGCCCGCCCAGACGGACCAGGGGGGAATGTTGGTGGCGAAGAAGCCCAGGAGGATCAGCGACACGCACAGGAGCCCCAGGACGGCGATGAAGCCCTGGTTATGGCCCGTGGCCCAGTAGAGGACGGAGTCCGGGCTGTCCCCAAAGGCCGTGAGCACGGGCACCACCATCATGGCGAACAGGCCGCAGGCGAAGCCCATGTTGTAGAGGTTCATGCCGTTCTGGACTTTGTAGGTGTAGGAGGACAGGGAGGGCAGGATGAAGCCGATGGTCACGCCGGTGGCCACCCCCAGGGGGATGCTGGCGTGGATGCTGCCCAGGGACATGTAGCTCACCAGGGGGGCCAGGGAGGTGGCCAGCAGGGCCACGGAGGCGTGCTTGGAGAAGGGCTCCCGCTGGTACTTGGCGTAGAGCCAGGTGCCCAGGATGATGGGCCAGATGTTGATGAAGTTCTTGCCGAAGAGGGAGAAGCCCGCCATCAGGCCCATCTCCACGATGGTGAAGCCGTTGAAGGGGTCCTTGGAGATTTTGATGATGCAGATGGAGATCATGGTCACCAGCCCCGCGTTGACCAGGGCGGCGCCGGGGCCGCCGATGGACACGTAGTCCGTAATCAGCAGGTCCTGCATGGTGACGATGTGCCAGAGGCCCTCCAGGATGTCCAGGGGCGCCTCCAGGCACAGGCCCAGGAGCATCAGCCCGGCGGAAAAAACCAGGGTGGCCGGAAACAGGTTTTGATAGCGGTTCTTCACGGCGGGGCCTCCTTTGCTGGGCGCGGTTTTCTTTAGTATAGCAAAAAAGCGCCTTGGGCGCAAGGCGCTTTTCTCTGGCAGAAGTGGCCTATTGTGCATTTTATGATGCTTGGTGGTTCCCCGGCATGGTGTAGGGGCGATTCCCAATCGCCCGGTTTTTGGGAAGCCCGGCATTTGAAGAGGACGGGCGGCTGATAGCCGCCCCTACAATAAATCTGCTAATCGGACACAACCTTCCCCGATACAGCCCGGGCCCGGTTTTGTGAATTCTTCCCAATTTTTCCGAAGAAAATAGGGCGGTTCGTGGAACTTCCCAACAGGCGCTTGACAAGGTCAACCTTTCCGTGTATCTTGTAAAGCGTACATACCGGCTTGTATAAGTTCATGATTGGATGAGCGTTTCTACCAACTGCCGTAACAGTTGACTACAAGTTTTTGGGCTTTGCCCTGAAACTTGTGGTCTTTTTGTTTCGGCGGTTTTTTTATTTTCCCCCGCCGGCGGAGGAAGGCCATCGCTCTCCAAGCGGACGCTTTGTGCGCACATGGCGGCTGCTCATGCGCTTATCCTGCCCGTATGATCTCACGCGGAAACCGCGTATTCGGGAGGGAACGCATGAGCAGTCTTTTTGTGAAAAACGCCTCGGCCATTGTCACCTGCGACGGCCGAGACACCGTGCTGGAAAACGCCGGTATCCTGATTCAGGACGGGGCCGTCGCCTACCTGGGGCCCGAGCCCCAGACGGCGGACGAAACCCTGGACGCCTCCGGCTGCATCGTCTATCCGGGCCTGGTCAACACCCACCATCACCTCTACCAGACCTTCAGCCGGAATCTGCCCCAGGTGCAGAACATGGAGCTCTTCGACTGGCTGAGGACGCTGTATGAGATTTGGAAGAATCTGGACGGCGAGACCATCTACCACAGCTCCATCGTGGGCATGGGGGAGCTGTTGAAAACCGGCTGCACCACCGTCTTTGACCACCATTACGTCTTCCCCGGCGGGGCCTCCCTGGCCCTGCTGGACGCACAGTTCGCCGCGGCGGAGGCCCTGGGGGTGCGGATGTACGCCTCCCGGGGGAGCATGGACCTGAGCAAAAAGGACGGCGGCCTGCCTCCGGACAGCGTGGTCCAGAGCGTGGACGAGATTCTCCGGGACTGCCGGGCGGCGGTGGAGAAGTTTCACGACCCCCGGCCCCTCTCCATGCGGATGATCGCCCTGGCGCCCTGCTCGCCCTTCAGCGTCTCGGCGGAGCTGCTGCGCCAGTCCGCTATTTTAGCCCGGGACCTGGGCGTCCGGCTCCACACCCATCTCTGCGAGACGAAGGACGAGGAGAACTATGTTCTGGAGAAGCACGGCAAGCGCCCCCTGGCCTATATGGAAGACCTGGGCTGGGTGGGCCCGGACGTGTGGTACGCCCACGGCATCCACTTCAATGACGCGGAATTGAAGCTGCTGGCGGACACGGGCACCGGCGTGGCCCACTGCCCGATTTCCAACATGAAGCTCTCCTCCGGCGTGTGCCGGGTCCCCGACATGCTGGCCCTGGGGGTCCCCGTGGGCCTGGCCGTGGACGGCAGCGCCAGCAACGACGGGTCCAATCTTCTGGAGGAGCTGCGGGCGGCCTACCTGCTCCACCGCCTCCACTCCAGCGAGCGGGCCCCCAGCGGCTATGACTGTCTGAAAATCGCCACGCGGGGCAGCGCCCGTGTCTTGGGCCGGGAGGACATCGGCTCCCTGGAGCTTGGAAAGGCCGGAGACCTGTTTCTGCTTCGCCGGGACCGGCTGGAACTGGTGGGGGCGGACCTGGACGTCAAATCCATGCTGGGCACCGTGGGCTTCAAGGGCCCGGTGGACGCCACGGTGGTGAACGGCAGGGTCGCCGTCAAGGACGGCCGCCTCACAGGTGTGGACGAGGAACGGGCGGTCCGGGAGGCCCGGGCCTGCGTACAGGCATATTTGAACCGCTGAGCGGCTAAATCAACTCCGCGGGGCATGTCACGCGCGGAGCTACGGGAGGAACACAGCATGAACGCTGATCGAAAAAACACCCGCGAGCAGGACCAGAAAATGGTCTATGAGCTGGACGGCCGTCCCAGTCTCCCCACGGCGGTCCCCCTGGGCCTCCAGCACGTTTTGGCCATGTTCACGTCGAACCTGGCTCCTCTCCTCATCATTGCCGGGGTCTGCGGCCTTTCCGGCGCGGACACGGTGACCATGGTCCAGTGCGCCATGTTCGTCTCCGGCCTCACCACCTTCATCCAGCTGTATCCCCTGCGCCTGGGAAGCAAATACCAGGTGGGGGCCCGGCTGCCCATCGTCATGGGCACCTCCTTCACCTTCGTGCCCACCGCCTCCGCCGTGGGCGCGGCGGGCGGCATCGGGGCCGTCCTGGGCGGGTGCCTTGCGGGCAGTCTGGTGGAGGTCTTCATGGGCTTCTTCTACAAGTACATTCGCCGCTTCTTCCCGCCCCTGGTGGTGGGCTGCACGCTGGTAACCATCGGCGTGAACCTGCTGGGCATCGGCGTGGATTACTTTGCCGGGGGCGCGGGCGCGGCGGATTATGGTTCCTTGAAAAATCTGGCCGTGGCTTTCTTTGTGCTGGTCATCGTCATTCTGCTCCAGCGCTTCGGGAAGGGGCTGGCCAAAAACGCCGCCATCCTGATCGGCCTAGTGGCGGGCTACATTGTGGCGGCTGTTTTGGGTATGGTGGACACCACCCCCATCGCGGAGGCCGCCTGGTTCGGCCTGCCCCTGCCCATGCAGTTCAAGATGAGCTTCCAGCCCGCCGCCATTATGAGCTTTGCGGCTCTGTTCGTCACCTCCGGCCTGGAGACCATCGGCAACACCTCCGGCATCACCATGGCGGGTTTTGACCGGGAGGCCACGGAGCGGGAGACCTCCGGCGCGATCCTGGCGGACGCTCTGGGCTCCACCACCGCCGCCATTTTCAACGCCCTGCCCAACACGGCCTTCGGCCAGAACGCGGGCATTGTGGCTATGACGAGAGTGGTGAACCGCTGGTGCATCGCCACGGGGGCCTTCATTCTCATGATCTCGGGCTTCTTCCCCAAGCTGGGGGCGATCTTCTCCGCCATCCCCAACGCCGTCCTGGGCGGGGCCATCATCACGGTCTTCGGGATGATCCTGATCAACGGCATCAAAATGATCGCCAAGGCGGGGTTCAGCGAGCGGAACATCCTGGTCATGGGCCTGACCTTCGTCTTCGGAATCGGCGTTCCCGCCCACCCGGAGGCCGTGGCCCAGCTCCCCGGCTTTATCCGGTTCATTTTCAACGACGCGGTCACGGCCACCTGCATTATGGCTATCCTCGCCAATGTCCTGTTCCCCATGAAGGACGCGGCGGACATTGAAAAAGCCAAAGAAGCTATGATGAGCTGACGGCGTCGAAGCCCCCGGGAAAATCCAGTTAAACGGGTGTCCTTGAGTGCTCGAAATGCTGCCTTGGGGAGCTCGGGGGGCTGCTAATGCCCGGCGGGGAGAGGTTTTGTTCGAATAGCGCATGTGATATCCGTAAGGCGGCTTTGCTGCCTTACGGATATCTAATTGCAGGGCAAGGTGAGTTTTTTGTCTGTGGCCGGGCGCGAGGACGGCGTAAGTGAAAATTTTAGGGCAACGGAAAATGCGGCAGAACATAAAAAATCCAGCCCTTTTGCAAAAGGCTGGATTACATGGAGCTGCTGGGCGGATTCGAACCGCCGACCTCATCCTTACCAAGGATGCGCTCTACCGACTGAGCTACAGCAGCAAATATGGCGACCCGGAACGGGCTCGAACCGTCGACCTCTAGCGTGACAGGCTAGCGTTCTAACCAACTGAACTACCGGGCCATAGGAAATCTATCATAACACGGCAACGCCGCAGAATTGTATGGCAGGGGCAGAAGGACTTGAACCCTCGGCACGCGGTTTTGGAGACCGCTGCTCTACCAACTGAGCTATACCCCTATTTCGCTTCAGGAGTACCCCGCGGCGAACGACCATCTGGTGGGCCTTCGGGGACTCGAACCCGGGACCGGCCGGTTATGAGCCGGCTGCTCTAACCAACTGAGCTAAAGGCCCGTCTTGCTTGAAAGAGGAAATTGCCGCCACCCTTGTGGCGGCAATTTCTCCTCTGGCTCCCCCTGTTGGGCTCGAACCAACAACCCCGCGGTTAACAGCCGCGTGCT
>CAMXNV010000091.1 GCA_947245315.1 uncultured Oscillibacter sp.
ATGCACATGGACGGGTCCTGCTTCTCCTGCGTGCTGAAAATCGCCTTTGTGCTGGGGGTCTTCGGCCAGAAGCTCACCCTGGGTATGCTGATCCCCGTGGTGCTGGTGGCGGTGCTCAGCTCCGTAGGCATGAGCGGCGTCCCCGGCGGCGGGTACATCGGCGAGTACATCATCTGCTCCATCTTCTTCCCCGCCCAGATGGAGATCGCCTTCCCCATCCTGGTGGTCATCGGCAACCTAGTGGATCCTCCGGCGACGATGATTAACGCCGCGGGGGACTACGTGGTGTGCTACATTGTCTCCCGCTTCGTGGACGGGAAGGACTGGCTCCAGAAGCAGCTGAACAAGTAACTCCAGGAACGGACCTCAGGGCCGGGCGCCGTCCCGGCCCCTTTTCCACAGGGACCCGTTCCCAAAAGGCGGGCTCAGGGCCCTTGGCCCTGGGCCCACTCTTTAATTTAAAGAAGCATGTCCGGCAATGCGCCGCCGCCTCCTTTCAGGAGGGGGCTTTTTTCTTTGCGCGGCGCGTCCCGCCGCCTCGCCTTGAAAAAAGCGGCGGAGCAGCGCAAACGTTTGCGTTTTATCTAGTACATTTTTTGCTTATTTCACCCATAATTCCCGGGGCTTTTTCAAAAAATTTCCCTCTCTTTACAAAAAATTAACTGCCACACCTATTTACTTTTATAAGTTGTCAGTGTATAATGGGAACATCCAAGAATTTACAGCCCCCGAGGGGGGAGGAGGGAGCCGTCATGAAAGAGACCGTCGCCCCCGCTCAATACCTGCGCATCGCCCTGGACCTGGCGGGGCGGGTGGCCCGGGGCGAGCTGCCCGAGGGCAGCCGGATCTACGGGCGGTCGATCATGGCCTCGGAGTACAATGTCTCCCCGGAGACCATCCGGCGGGCCCTGCGCCTGCTGGCGGACATGAAGGTGGTGGAGGTGAAGCCCCAGAGCGGGGCCATGGTCCTCTCCGCCGACAGCGCCCGGCGCTACATCGAGAATTTCCAGGGGGACGCCGGGTCCCGGGCCCTGGGGCTGCGGCTCAAGGCCCTCCTGGAGGAGGAGGAGGAGCTCCACCGCCGGATCACCGAGACCGCCTCGGCCCTGGTGAAGAGCCGGGAGACCTTCGCCTCCGCCCACGAGCCCTTCCCCAATTACGAGGTCCCGGTGCCTCCGGACTCCCCCATGATCGGGCGGAGCATCGGCGCCCTGAAATTCTGGCAGTCCACCGGGGGCACGGTGGTGGCCATCCGCCGGGGGCAGAGGGTCATCCTCTCCCCGGGGCCCTACGCGGAGCTCTACGCCGGGGACGTGATCGTCCTGGTGGGGTCCCCCGCCGCCGCCGAGGCCGCCCACCAGTTTTTAAGCCCCCAATGAACGCGCCCATCCCGCGCCCCGCCCGGAGCCCCGCCGCCGGAGGCCCCGGACCGGACCGCCACATAAGGAGGAAACCCAATGATCCAATTCGAGCATGTCAGCAAGAGCTACGGCAAGACCCAAATTTTGAAGGACCTGACCTTCACCATTCCCGACGGGCAGTTCGTGGTCCTCATCGGCCCCTCGGGCTGCGGCAAGACCACGACCCTGAAAACCATCAACCGCCTCATCGAGCCGGACAGCGGAACCATCTCCATCGACGGGAAGGACATCCGCCAGACGGACAAGGTGCAGCTCCGGCGGCACATCGGTTACGTGATCCAGCAGATCGGCCTGTTCCCCAACATGACCGTGGCCCAGAACATCTGCGTGGTGCCCAAACTGCTGAAATACGACAAGGCCCAATGCGACGCCCTGGTGCCCGAGCTTTTGCGAATGGTGGACATGGAGCAGCACGCGAACAAGTATCCCTCCGAGCTCTCCGGCGGCCAGCAGCAGCGCAT
The DNA here is from genome assembly GCA_947245315.1 of uncultured Oscillibacter sp. Classification (GTDB taxonomy): domain Bacteria; phylum Bacillota; class Clostridia; order Oscillospirales; family Oscillospiraceae; genus Oscillibacter. The sequence goes on from CAMXNV010000091.1 coordinate 1,883, forward strand.
CGGCGTCCTCCGGGCCCTGGCGGCCTCGCCTCCCATCGTGCTGATGGACGAGCCCTTCGGCGCTCTGGACCCCATGACCCGGGAGGTGCTCCAGGACGAGGTGAAGAACCTCCAGCAGAAGCTGGAGAAGACCATCGTCTTCGTCACCCACGACATGGGCGAGGCCCTGAAGCTGGCGGACACCATCATCTTCATGGAGGCGGGGCGCATCGTCCAGATGGCCTCTCCCGAGGAGATGCTGGAGCGGCCCGCCACCGACCTGGTGCGCAGCTTCCTGGGCAAGCACACGGCGGAGAACCCGGCCCCCTCCACCGTGGAGAGCTTCATGCGGACCAACGTCCTCAGCGTGAAGCAGAACCGGGGCGTGCTGGAGTGCGCGGAGCGCATGGCCCGGGGCAGCGTGGACACCCTGCTGGTGACGGACCAGGACAAGCGCTATGTGGGCACCGTCTCCATCGGCGACATCCGCCACTGGGGCCAGGGCCTCAGCAGCATCGAGCCCCTGATCCGCCAGACCGCCCGGACCGCCCGGGTGGGCGACGAGGCCAAGGAGTGCTTTGACTACCTGCTGGACTCCAAGGAGCCCTACGTGGTGGTGCTGAACGAGGACGGCACCATCGCGGGCATTGTGACCAAGACCAGCGTGGCCCGGTCCGTCTCCGCCAACCTGTGGGGGGACGCGCGATGAGGGCTTTGATTGCTACCTACGGCGGCGCCCTGGGGAAGGCCGTCGTGGTCCACACGGGGTACGTGCTGGTGTCCGTGGCGGCGGGCTTCCTGCTGGGCCTGGGGCTGGGGATTCTCCTCTCCCGGCTGCCCCGGCGGGTGTCCAACCTGGTGATGCCCGTGCTGTCCGTGTTCCAGACCATTCCGGGGCTGGTGTTCATCGGCCTGCTCTTCATGGCCCTGGGCATGGTCCCCGCCACCGTGATTATCTCCCTGTCCATCTACGCCATGTTCCCCGTGCTGAAAAACACCTACACCGGCATCCTGGGCGTAGAGGCCAAGTATTTGGAGGCCGCCCGGGGCTGCGGCATGTCCCCGGTGCAGACCCTGGTGAAGGTGGAGCTGCCCCTGGCCATGCCCACCATTGTGGCCGGGCTGCGGATGAGCGCCGTGTACACCGTCTCCTGGGCGGTGCTGGCGGCTATGATCGGCCAGGGGGGCCTGGGGGACTTCATCTATCAGGGCACCACCTCCAACAACAACACGCTGATTCTCCTGGGGGCCATTCCGGCGGCGGTGCTGGCCATCGTCATCGGGGCCCTGATTGACGCCCTCCAGCGGCGGGTCACGCCCCGGGGCCTCCGGAAGGGGGTGGGCAAATGACTTGGGCACTGGTTTTTGAGCATTTGTTCATCGTCCTGGCGGCCAGCATTTTGTCCATCTGCGTGGGCCTGCCCCTGGGCATCCTGGCTTATCTCTACTCCAAGGCCCGGGCGGTGATCCTCCGGGTGGTGGATATTTTGCAGACCATCCCCGCCCTGGCGCTGCTGGGCATCATCATGGTGGTGCTGGACCCGGGGAAGGTGACGGTCATCACGGGCATCACCCTCTACTCCCTGCTCCCCATTGTGCGGAACACCTGCCTGGGACTCCAGGAGGTGGACCCCGGCGTCAAGGAGGCCGCCCGGGGCATGGGCATGAGCAAGGCCTACCGGACCTTGCTGGTGGAGTTCCCCCTGGCCTTCCCCACGGTGTTCACGGGCATCCGGATCGCCGTGGTGAACGCCATCGGCACGGCGGTCTTCGCGGCCTTCGTGGGCGGCGGGGGCCTGGGAAGCATCATCAACCGGGGCATCCGGGTCCAGGACATGACCCTGATTCTCTCGGGCACCGGGGCCCTGATGGTGATCTCCGTGGCCCTGGACCTGCTGATGGGCTGGTTCGAGCGGGACACCCGGAAGCGGGGCGGCGGGGCCCGGAGCATGTGGATCCCCGTGGCGGCCATTCTTTTGGCCTTCGTGCTGCTGCTGCCCTACGGCATGAGCTCCGTGGGGGAGGGGGAGCTCCTCCTCTACGACGGGGATTACAGCGAGACCCAGATCATGCACCACATGGTGAAGCTGCTGGTGGAGGACCGGACGGACTACGCCGTCACCATCCAGGACCAGATGTCTCAGGTGAACAACTTCAAAGCCCTCATCGGGGACGGGCACACCTGCGACCTGATGATCTCCTACGACGGCACCCTGCTGACCACCTTCCTGCAATTGGACCCCACCGACGCGCCGGAGGGCGTGTCCATCTACGACTTCGCCAACCAGGTGGCCGGGGAGCGGCTCCAGCTCCGGATGCTGGAGAAGCTGGGCTTCGACAACACCTATGCCATCGCCGTGGTGGGAAAGACGGCGGAGGCCTACGCCCCCAAGACCGTCAGCGACCTGATCCCCATCGCGGGGAACCTGGTCTTCGGCGCGGAGCACGAGTTCTTCACCCAGGAGGGCAGCATGAAGTACGGGCCCTTCACGGAGTTCTACGGGCTCAAGTTTAAGGACACCCTGTCCGTGGACGTGAGCCTGAAATACGCCGCCGCGGAAAAGGAGAGCTTTGACGTCACCGAGGTCTACGCCACCGACGGCCTGAACCGCAAGGCGGGCCTGACGGTGCTGGAGGACGACCGGAACTTCTTCCCGGACTACAACGGGGCCTTCCTCCTGCGGGAGGACACGCCGGAGCGCTTCCCCGGCCTGGAGGAGACGCTGGGCCTCCTGGCGGGGCAGATATCCAACGAGGACATGGTGGAAATGACCTACCAGGTGGACGTGGAGAAGCGGACCGTGGACGACGTGGCGAAGGAATTTCTTGTGAGCAGGGGCCTTCTGGCCGCCTGAGCGCTGCGGCCCCGGAGGGGTTTCCCTCCGGGGCCAAATATTTTTTCCAGGCCCGCGCAACCAAACCGGGGGCTTTTTCGTCTAAGAGGGCAAGGACATCTTGAGAGGAGGCGGCGTCATGGAGGACGGACAGATCATCGACCTGTACTGGAACCGGGACCAGAGGGCCATCCGGGAGACGGAGGGGAAGTACGGCAAGCTGCTCAGCGGCATCGCCTGGAACCTGCTCCACAGCCGGGAGGACACGGAGGAGTGCGTCAACGACACCTACCTCCGGGCCTGGAACGCCATTCCCCCCGCCCGGCCCGCGGCCTTCCGGACCTGGCTGGGGCAGATCACCCGGAACCTGTCCCTGGACCGCTGGAAGAGCCGCCGGGCGGAGAAGCGGGGCGGCGGCGCGGAGGTGCTGCTGGGAGAGCTGGAGGACTGCGTGCCGGTTTCCCGGGGCCCGGAGCAGACCCTGGAGGACCAGGCCCTGGCGGAGCTGCTGAACGCCTTCCTCCGGGGGCTGAGCCGGGAGGGGCGGGCCATCTTCCTCCGGCGCTACTGGTACGGCCAGGGGGTGGCGGAGATCGCCAAGGCCCTGGGCTGCGGGGAGGGGAAAGTGAAATCCTCCCTCTTCCGGAGCCGGAGGGCCCTGCGGGACTACTTGGAAGGAGAGGGGGTTGCCCTATGAGAGCGGAGCGCTTATTCCGGGCCCTGGGCCTGGTGGACCCGGCCCTGGTGGAGGAGGCCCTGGAGGTCCGGCGGCGGGCCTGGAGGCACTGGGGGGCCCTGGCGGCCTGTCTGGCGCTGGTCATGAGCCTGAGCTTGGGCTGGCTGGTTACGGGGGGCTTCCGGGGCTATGGCTCCGGTATGTCCGGCGGGGTCTCCGGGTCCTCCGGAGGCGACGGATCCGCCGGCGCGCCCTCCGGCGATCCCGGCAACCCCGGCGAGAGCGGCGGAGGCGGGAGCGGCGTGGAGGACGGGATCACCTTCATGAGCTACGCCGGGCCGGTGTTTCCTCTGACCACGATGGAGGACCCCGCCGGGCTGACGGCGGAGCGGACGGTGACCTGGGACTTCGCCCCGGGGGCCTACCCCGACGGGGAGCCCCGGCAGTGGGGCGCCCGGGTGACGGACGCCTATGTCCTCCGGAACTCCACAGAGGAAGACGTCACCGTCACGGCCCTATACCCCTTCTCCGGGCGCTTCATGGACCTGGAGCTGCCCGCCGTGACGGCAGACGGGGAGGCCGTGGAGACCACGCTGTACGCCGGGCCCTACTCCGGGGGCTTTCAGTCCACCTACGGGGCGGACGCCCCGGACACCATGAACCTGGACACGCTGAATAGCTGGAGGGAGTACGAGGCCCTCCTGGAGAGCGGGGCCTACCTGTCCCAGGCCCTGGGGGACTACCCGGTTTTGGACACGCCGGTGACGGTGTACCAGTTCTCGGACTTCGCCGCCCCCCACGAGACCTGGCAGGCCGCCACCCAGGCGGTGTCCTTCACCATCGACGAGGCCGCCACCCGGATTCTCACTTACGGCTTCAACGGCTGTGAGTGGGACGAGGGCTTCCGGCGATACAGCTACTTCGTCCCCGACGGGAGGCGGAATGAGCCGGATTTGAAGCTGCTGGTGATTCTGGGGGAGGACATCGGAGACTACGCCCTCCAGGGCTATCAGGACGGCGGCTGCGATGCCGGGGAGGAGATCGAGGGGGTTTCCTGCTCCGTCACCCGGCGGGAGACCACCCTGGACGCGGTGCTGGACCAGCTGTGCGCCTATTATCAGGAGCGCTATATCCGGAGCCGGGCCACGGACCAGGACAACGCCTTTGACGCCATCCCCTTTGAGATGTACCGGGGGGCCGTGGCGGAGCTGATGGCCCAGTACGGGGTTCTCTCCGAGGCCCCCATGGACCGCTACAGCGACGGCCGCCTGGACGACATCCTGGCAGAGACCGTGAGCCACGACCGGGTACTGTACCTGGCCTTCCCGGTGACGGTCCCCGCCGGGGGCAGCGTCTCCCTGGAGTGCGCCCTGTGGAAGGAGCCCAGCTTTGACTACGCCTGTTCCGGCTCGGACAACGAGGGCCTCCAGGGCTACGACCTGACGACCCGCCTGGGCTCCGCCCTGGAATTCACCCGCCAGAGCGCCGTCCTGGTGAACACGGAGAACGTGGACTTGACGGGCCAGAACTTCGGCTTTGACCCGGAGCGCGGCGTCACCGCCGTGGAGCTGGACCTGAGCGAGGCCCATTACTACATGGAGCTCCGTCCCAAGTCCGAATAGGCAAGAGAAGCCCCCGGCGCTGTGCGTCGGGGGCTCTTGCGCGTTCAAGGAGCCTCCCTCTCTGAGGGAGGTGGCACGGCCCGGGGCCCCCGCAAAATCCGCAGATTTTGTGGGGAGAGGAGGAAGGAATGGAGCAGAGCGCAGTCCTCGCTCATCGCGGGGCCCCCACCGGAACCCAGCGAAGCGGTTGCGGTGGGGAGAGGAGGAACAAACGGAACGGAGTGAAGCCTGCCCGAAGGGCGGGATTCATGGAGTGCAGTTTGTTCCGACGAGGGGACGGAGCGGGCGGAATTTCTTCCGACGACGTGACGCAGGGAGTTTGTCAAGGCTCTTGCGGGGGGAACTCCCTCAGTCACCGCCTCTGGCGGCGACAGCTCCCTCAGAGAGGGAGCCTTTGGCTGCGATTTTTCGACGCAAAATGCAGCTCCCCGGCTTTAGGGGGCTCTTTTCAAACGTCATCCGTTGTCCGTCAGCACGTGGAACTGGTAGCCCAGCTCCTTCTTCTCTCCCGGCTCCAGGAGAATCACATGGGGCTTGTCCTGAAAGCGCCCGGACTCGCCGGTGCAGGCGGCGCAGCCGTGCCAGGGCTCCATGCAGAGGAAGGGGGCCCCGGGCTTGGTCCAGAAGGCCACCATGGGGAACTGCTGGAAGTCCAGGGAAACCCCGTGACCCTCTCCCCGGCAGCGGAGTTCCACTCGGCCGGAGGCCAGATTCTCAAAAATCAGGGTGTCCAGCCGCTGAAATTTCCCGTACTCCAGAGCAATCACACCGTCCCGAAGCATGGGCTCCCTCCCTCCGGCGTGAAGCAGGCCCTCTGGAGTCAGGAGGAGGGTGTCCGCGTCCTCACAGCGCTCAAAACTCAGGGCGTAGTCCTCGAACCGCTCGCCCTCGCGGAGGGGGCAGCGGATGGCCGTGTGGGCACCGATGCAGAAGGGCAGGGGCTCCCCGCCGGGGTTCTCCACCGTGAAGGCGGTGGCAAAGCCGTCCTCTAAAAGCTGGTGCCGGACCCGGAGGAGGAAGGGGAAGGGGTAGCGGGCCAGGGTCTCCGGGCTCTCCCGGAGCTCCAGGACGGCGAAGTCCGCCCCCTGGTCCGCCAGGGTGAACTCGCTCCGACGGGCGAAGCCGTGGCGGTCCATGCGGAAGGTCTGGCCGTTGATGTCCACCTGGCCGTCCCGGAGGCTGCCGACGATGGGGAAGAGGATGGGATTCTGCCCGGACCAGAAAGCCGGGTCTCCCTCCCAGATGTACTGGAGTCCCGCCCGGTTGACGAGAGAGACCAGCTCTCCGCCCCGGGTCTCCACGGCGGCTTGGAAGGTCGGGTTGGAAAGGGTGATGCGCATGGGGCCACCTCCTAAAATATGTGATACATCCACTATACCCGGCGGGAGGGGAGAAGTCAAGGGAGGGGGCACGGCGGGGCGTGTCCTATCGCGCATTTTACGATATTTGATTATACCCTGGCATTGTGTAGGGGCGATTATTAATCGCCCGTCCTCCGGGAAGCCCGGCATTTGAAGAGGACGG
>CAMXNV010000092.1 GCA_947245315.1 uncultured Oscillibacter sp.
GACGAAGAGACGAGAGACGAAGAGACGAGAGACGAAGAGACGAGAGACGAAGAGACGAGAGACGGGGATAGAAGAATTGGGAGAGGGATTTTTTGGGAGTGGGGCTTGAGCGCTTGCTTTTTGGCGGATGGTGCCGTATACTATAAAGGATAGATAAGAGCGCGTCCGGCCGGTGGGGGGACGCCTGGGGATGGGAGAAGGTTCTATGAAAAAATTGCTGTCGGTTCTTTTGACGCTGGTGCTCTCTATGGGGCTCGCTTTGCCGGTAATGGCGGAGGAGGCTCCGGAGCCGATCCGGTTTCCCGATGTGGCGGAGACCCATTACGCCGCCGAGGCGGTGGACTGGTGCGTCTCCAGAGGCGTGATGCTGGGCTATGAGGACGGGACCTTCCGCCCCGGTGCGCCTGTGACCCGGGCGCAGTTCTGTGTGATGCTGGCTAGGGTGTTCTTCCCCGAGGAGCTGGACCGCTTTGAGGCCCAGGCCCAGGGGCAGCCCTGGTACTGGCCCAGCCTTATGGCCCTAGCCCGGAAGGGCATCCTGGCGGGGACCTGGTGGAGCACCGACGACTCCTGGCGGGGGGCCGACGACAGCTGGAGGCGCACGGAGGACATCTGGTGGCGGGCCGAGGACAGCGGGAACTTCCGCGTGGACGTGGGCGTGTCCCGCTATGAGATGGCGCTGCTGCTCTACAACGTCATGGCCCGGAACTTCGAGTCCATCAGTCTCTCGGAGCAGGACGCCGCCAGCCAGCGGATCCCCGACTGGGATCGGGTGCCGGACCGCTATGCCATTTCCGTCTCCTCCGTCTACGCCGCCGGGATCATCACCGGCCACGCCGACGGCAGCTTCCAGGGCGGCAATATGGTGACCCGGGCCCAGGCCGCCGCGGTGGTTTACCGGCTGGTGCTGTACCTGGGTGTGCCCATGATTCCGGTGGTTGGGGTCTGAGGCTTGGCTGAAAGCGTGAAGAGAATGAAGAAGCGCCCCGGCGTGTAGCCGGGGCGCTTGTGCGCCCCCAAAGCCTCCCTCTTTGAGGGAGGTGGCACGGCGGAGCCGTGACGGAGGAAGTTTGCCAGGGCTCTTGCGCGGGGAACTCCCTCAGTCACCGCCTTTGGCGGCGACAGCTCCCTCAGAGAGGGAGCCTTAGGCTGCGATTTTTTGACACAAAATACAGCGCCCCGGCTTCAAGCCGGGGCGCTGTTTATGCCTGGTACTCAGCCCTTGCACACGGGGACGGTCCAGCCCTTGGGATCGGGGAGCTTGCCCCACTGGATGCCCGTCATGGTGTCGTAGAGCTTCTGGGTGAGGGGGCCGATCTTGCCGTCGTTCAGGAAGACCTTGTCCCCCTTCCAGTCCAGCTCCTTCACCGGGGAGATGACGGCGGCGGTGCCGGTGCCGAAGATCTCCTCCAGGGTCCCGTCGTGCCCGGCCTTCATCACGTCGGCGATGGCCAGGGGGCCCTCGATCACTTCATAGCCCCACTCCTGCAAGAGCTCGATGCAGCTCCGGCGGGTGACGCCCGGGAGAACGGTGCCCGTGCAGGCGGCGGTGTAGATCTTCCCGGCGATTTTGAACATGATGTTCATGCTGCCGACTTCTTCGACATACTTCTTTTCCACGCCGTCCAGCCACAGCACCTGGGCAAAGCCCTTCTCCTCGGCCAGCTCGCCGGCCTTGATGGAGGCGGCGTAGTTTCCGCCGCACTTGGTGAAGCCCGTCAGGCCGGGGGCGGCCCGGATGTACTCGTCTTCCACGTAGATGCGGACGGGGTCGATGCCCTCGGCGTAGTAGGCGCCGGAGGGAGCGCAGATGATGCAGAAGGTATAGTGCTTGCTGGCGTGAACCCCCAGGCCCACGTCGGTGGCGAAGACGAAGGGACGGATGTAGAGGGAGGCGCCGTCAATGTGGGGCACCCAGTCCTTCTCGACTTCCACCAGGGCCTTGACGGCCTGGACGAAGTCATCCACGGGTACCTGGGGGATGCACATCCGGTCAGAGGAGTCCTGCATCCGGGCGGCGTTGCACTCCGGGCGGAAGAGCTGGATGGTGTTGTCGGCGGTGCGGTAGGCCTTCATGCCCTCGAAGAGCTCCTGGGCGTAGTGGAACACCACCGTGGCGGGGTCCAGCTGGAAGGGGGCGTAGGGCACGATCCGGGGGTCGTGCCAGCCCTCTCCGGCGGTGTAGTCCATGAGGAACATGTGGTCCGTGAAGATCTTCGCGAAGCCCAGGTTATTCTCGTCGGCGGGCTTGGCCTTGGGGGCGGGATTTTTGGTGATTTTAATATCCAGCATGGCAAACACTCCTATTTAAATAATGTAGCGGGGCCGGGGCCCCTGCCGGGCTAGGCGGCGCGCCGGGCCCGGTTTTTTGGTTTTATGCTTTAAACGATTATATGCTTGCCGGAGGGTAAAGTCAATGGTTTTATCCTGAAGGTGTCCGGGTGCGCATTTTATAATGGAGATGCCTGTAGGGGAGGGGCTCCGTCCCCTCCCGCTCCTCCAGGACTGCCAGGGTTCCGGGAATGGCCCGGTCTGGGGACCGGGCCCCACACTTCTTCTATCGGTAATCTCCCCGTAGGGGCCGCCCCTACAGGGTGTTCTATCGATAGAACACCCTGTGGGGCCTGGTCCCTAGACCAGGCCATTTCCCCGGTAGTCTGGCGGCCCCGAAAAACGGGAAGGGTCAGAGCCCCCTACGATAAATTTGCCAATAGGGCGCTCCCTGTCTCCGGAACCGAAGGGGAACAAAAAGGGGGAGCGGGCTTCGGCCCCTCCCCCTTCCTGACGGTTTTTCAGGCGGGCTTCCCGCACTCCATGCCCTTATGCAGGGCCTCCAGGTTCAGCGGGACCAGCTTGGCTTTCTTGCCGGTGAACATCTCGGCGATCATGGTCTCAATGGTCTCCTGCTTCAGGGCCCCGGTGGCGGCGACGTAGGCCCCCAGCATGACCATGTTGGCCACCTTGGAGTTCCCCAGCTCCGCCGCGATCTCGTCACAGGGGACGTAGACCGCCGACACGTCGTCCCGGCCCACCTTGTCGGGGATGATGCTGCTGTTGACAAACACGGTGCCCCCGGGGGCCACGGCGCTCTCGAACTTGGCCAGGGCGGCCCGGTTCATGGCAATGACCTCGCTGGGCTGTTCCACCAGGGGGGCGCCGATCCGCTCGTCGCTGATGATGACCGTGCAGTTGGCGGTGCCGCCCCGCATCTCGGGGCCGTAGGAGGGCACCCAGGACGCCTCCAGGTCCTCCGCCACGGCGGCTTCCACCAGGTTCTTGCCGATGGACATGACGCCCTGGCCGCCGAAGCCGGACAAAATGACTTCTTTCTTCATCTCACATCGCCTCCGTATCCTTGATGACCCCCAGGGGATAGTAGGACGCCATGTTCTCCATGAGCCACTTGTTGGCCTCGTCGATCTCCATGCCCCAGTTGGTCGGGCAGGCCGCCAAAACCTCGATAAAGGTGAAGCCATCCCCGGCCATTTGCCGCTGGAACGCCTTTTTCAGGGCCTTCTTGGTCTTGTTCAGATGGGGGATGTCCGTGACGCACACCCGCTCGGCGTAGACGCAGCCGTCCAGGGTGGACAGCATCTCCGCCACCCGGATGGGCATGCCCGCCTGCTCCTTGGTGCGGCCCAGGGGGGCGGTGGTGGCCTTTTGGCCGATGAGGGTGGTGGGGGCCATCTGGCCGCCCGTCATGCCGTAGATGGCATTGTTGATAAAGATGGTGGTAAACTTCTCCCCCCGCATGGCGGCGTGGACGATCTCCCCCGCGCCGATGGAGGCCAGGTCGCCGTCTCCCTGATAGGTGAACACCGGCTGGGTGGGATGGGTGCGCTTCACCGCCGTGGCCACAGCCGGGGCCCGGCCGTGGGCGGCCTCGATGGTGTCGAAGGCGAAGTAGTTCCCCGCGAAGACGGCGCAGCCCACGGGGCAGATGCCGATGGCCGTCCCGATGGCGTCCATCTCCTCCAGGACCTCGCCGATGAGCTTATGTACGATGCCGTGGGAGCACCCGGGGCAGTAGTGGAGCTCCGTGTCCTGGAGACCCTTGGTCTTCTCATAGATCGTCGTCATCTCACTTGACCTCCTTCCAGGCTTCCAGAGCCGCCTGTTCCACCTCGGACACGTGGGGGATCACGCCGCCGGAGCGGCCGTAGAACCGGACGGGCTTCCGCTCCGCCACGGCCAGGTTCAGGTCGTCGATCATCTGGCCCAGGCTCATCTCCACGTCCACGAAGACCTTCACCCGCTCCAGGGCGGCGATCTCCCGCAGCCGCGCATAGGGGAAGGGCCAGAGGGTGATGGGGCGGAAGACGCCCGCCTTGATGCCCTGCTTCCGCAGGTTCTCCGCCGCCGTCTGGGCCACCCGGGAGGGCGTGCCGAAGGCCACGAAGACCAGTTCGGCGTCGTCCATCAGAATCTCCTCCCAGCGGCACTCGTTCTTCTCCATCTCCGCCGTCTTCTCCGCCAGGACCAGGTTGTGGGCCTCGCAGGAGGGGGCGTCGATGAGCAGGGAGGTGACGAAGTTGTTGTGATCCCGGTCCCCCCGGCCGCAGGCGGCCCAGGTCTTCTCCGGGAGCTCTCTCGGGGTGCGCTCCTTCCAGACGATGGGCTCCATCATCTGGCCGATGAGGCCGTCCGCCAGGACCACCACCGGGTTCCGGTACTGGTCGGCGATGTCAAAGGCCTCCTGGGTCAGGTCCACGGCCTCCTGGATGTTGGCGGGGGCCAGGACCACCGTGCGGTAGTCCCCGTTGCCGCCGCCCCGGGTGGCCTGATAGTAGTCCCCCTGGGCGGGCTGGATGGACCCCAGGCCGGGGCCGCCCCGCATGACGTTCACCACCACGCCGGGGAGCTGGCAGGCGGCCATGTAGCTGATGCCCTCCTGCTTCAGGCTGACGCCGGGAGAGGAGGAGGAGGTCATGGCCCGCACGCCGGAGGCCGCCGCGCCGTAGACCATATTCACGGCGGCCAGCTCGGACTCCGCCTGGACGAAGACGCCCCCGCTTTGGGGCATGTGGAGGGACATGTACTCGGGAATCTCGTTCTGGGGGGTGATGGGATAGCCGAAGAAGCAGCGGCAGCCCGCCCGGATGGCGGCCTCGGCGATGGCCTCACTGCCCTTCCAGATTTCTCTTTTCATGGGACGCAGCTCCTTTTCAGTCTTTTTGGATGGTGATGATGGAATCGGGGCACATCTTCGCGCAGCTGGCGCAGCCGATGCAGGCGGCTTCGTCCGTGCAGGATGCCGGGTGGTAGCCCTTCACGTTGGTGCCGCCGTCCAGGGCCAGGATGTGCTTGGGGCAGGCGGTGACGCAGAGCCCGCAGCCCTTGCAGCGGTCCTGACGGAAGGTGAGGTGGATTGCCATGGTGCATACGCTCCTTTCCTCTGTTTCTGTTCTATGCTTCAAAGCATCTATGCTGTTTACAGCTCCCAGGGCTTCTTCATCCGGATTTCAATGGGGAACAGGGCGAGGTCCTCCAGCTGCTCCGCAAAGCGGGCCTCCGCCACGTGGCAGAGGACGGGGACGCCGGTCCGCCGGGATACCTCCTCCGCCAGGGCCGCGCCCCGGCGGACCTCCTCCGGCGTGGTCTCGCCGCAGAGGTGGGTGTTGTTCACCAGCCCCGTGCACCGCAGGCCCGAGGACGCCTCAATGGCCCGAAGGTAGGCCGTGCTGCTCTCCGCCGTCCGGACCTCCGGGCGGTTGGCGTTGACCACATAGAGGAGCTGGTAGTCCTCCCCCTTGAGCCTGGGCCGGTACCGGGCCAGCACCCGGGCCCCGGAGGGGTCCCCCCCGATGTCCAGCACGCCCCGGAGGCTCCGGTCCTCCAGCAGGGCGTGGAGCTCCGGCGGCAGGGCGGGCACGTCCGCGTCCGCCAGGGCCTGGGAGGTGGCGATGAGCCGGACCCCGGCCTCCTCCAGCAGCTCCCGGCGTTCCCGGCTGCGGAAGTAGGGGTTCACGATGTCCAGATCCGCCAGGGCCACCCGGGCCCCCTCCCCCGCCAGGGCCAGGGCCAGGTTCACGGAGAATTCGGTCTTCCCGGTGCCGTAGTGGCCGGTGACGATGGTGAGCCGGTGGGTAAAATAAGAGGGCAAGGGGGCGCCTCCTTCCAGATCCAGTAAATAAGTTGTCTATTTCATGGGTATGTTGTATGATGTCATTTTATACTAAATCTCATATGCTGTCAAGTGCCTTCTTGTTTTTTCTGAAAAAAGGCGGTATAGTAAAGGCAAGACTTACAGACAACCGGAAAACACTTCGTTCAGTTAGGAGTGAGGAGTTAGGAGTTAGGAGTGAACTGGAAGCGAAAAGCACCCCGCGAGGGAAAAAACTCCTAACTCCTCACTCCTAACTCCTAACTGTGAAAACACTGTCCGGCAGGTTCCGCCGGGGAATGGAGGAGAGCTATGGAAGGCAAGCGCGCCAAGCTGTCGGAGCAGACGGCGGACCGGATGTATGAATGGATCGTGGAGGAGCGCCGCTACCCCCCCGGGAGCAAGCTGCCCAACGAGAATGAGCTCAGCGAGGCCGTGGGCGTCAGCCGCACCACCCTGCGGGAGGCCATCTCCTTCCTGGTGGCCCAGGGGGTGCTGGACATCCGCCGGGGAAAGGGCACCTTCGTGGCGGAGAACCTCCCCGCCCCCGGGGTGGACCTGACGGCCCTGGCGGGCATCCGCTCCCGGGTCCGGGCCAAGGACCTCTTTGAGATGCGCCTGATCTTCGAGCCCGCCACCGTGGCTCTGGCCTGCCAGCGGGCCAGCGACGAGGAGCTGGAGCAGATCTGCAAAAAGGCCCGCCGGGTGGAGCGCATCGCCGCCGAGGGGGGCAACTGGCCCCTGGCGGACCAGGAGTTCCACTGGGCCATCATCCGGGCCTCCCACAACGAGTATATGCGGCGGCTCTACCCCATCATCAACAGCGCCGTGGACGAGATCATGCAGATCTCCCCCAGCCGCCAGCAGATGCAGGACCTGGCCCTGGGGGACAACCGGCTGATCCTGGACTTCCTCCTCAAACGGGACGAGGCCGGGGCCCGGTATGCCATGAGCATCCATATGAAGCACCTCATCAATACCCTGGGGGACTGAATTGGAACAGGCTTCCAAAAGTCCCGGCGTTTTAGACAAAAAACGCCGGGACTTTTCGTCTGATTTGCCGCTTGAAAACGAAACCCGCAGGCGTTCCTTTCGCCGAAAGTCACAATTCCATTGGCCGTATTCACAAATTGTACACAAATTTGTTCAAACCCTCTTAACAAATTATCGGGGAGGGTGTATAATGCCCTTGCAAGCCAGGGGTCCTCAAGACGCCTGAGAAGGGGGCGCCCCCTTCTTCATCGCTTCCCGCTGGAAGCGATGAGCCCCATCTGAAACGCGGAGGCCGGTATGGAGAGAACCCCCCAGGAGTGCTTTGAGAAGCTGCTGAACGCCTATTCCCACAACTACGACCTCACCATGGACGTGGAGGAGGAGGGCATCCGCTTCCCTGCCCTGGCCCACTACTTCCTTCGGGATGAGCACTATCTGGTCCGGAGGGATAAGCAGTTCTACGCCACGGAGCAGCACGACTATACATACTTCCACGTGACGGATCACCTGGACGCCGCCGGAGCCCGGGAGCTCCTGGACCTGACCCTGAAGGCCGGGCTGGCCCGGATCAAGCCCCATAAGGAGCACATGAGCTCCTTTGTGACCCTGGTGGTCCTGGCGGAGACCATCGACCCGGAGGCGCAGAGGCTCTTGAAAAAGACCCGCTTCCACAAGAACTACAGGCTGGCACTCCATGGCTGGATGGAGTATCACATAGCCGCAATGGAATGTTCCACCCGGACCTTCCTCTCCAATCCAGCCGGGAGAGGGGCCCGCAAGACCCTGGAGGCGAACTTCGCCCCCAAATGACCCTGGAGGCTTCCCGCCTCCGACACAAGAATCATGAAAGAGGGAGAGTGTTTTCATGAACGGATTAGTACTTCTGATCGTCAGCATCGCGGTGCTGGTCTGCGGCTATATCTTCTATGGCCGCTGGCTGTGCAAGCAGTGGGGCGTCGGCGAGCTTGACAAGCCCACCCCGGCCCACGCCCTGGAGGACGGCATCGACTACGTCCCCGCCAAGGCCCCCATCCTGATGGGCCACCACTTCTCGTCCATCGCCGGCGCGGGCCCCATCACCGGCCCCATCGGCGCGGCGGGCTTCGGCTGGCTGGCCTGCACGCTGTGGATTCTCATCGG
>CAMXNV010000093.1 GCA_947245315.1 uncultured Oscillibacter sp.
CTCCACGTCGAAGGCCACGCTGTCCACATACCGCTCCTGCTGGACCACGGTCATGGTCAGATAGGGCACGGAGGCGGACATGGTGAGGATTTCGCCGATCTGCAGCTTGTCGATGTCATAGCCGGGGTTCAGGGCCAGCAGCTCCTTGGAGGTGAGGCCGTGGTCCTCGGCGATCTCGGACCAGGTGTCTCCCTTGGCCACGGTGTAGGTGACCTCGGCGGTCTTGGTGCTGTAGAGGGTCTCCGCCAGGAAGCCCAGGTTCATCAGGCTGTCCGTAGCCACAAACTCCTCCTTGACCTCCACGTTCTCGGCGAAGGTGACGGAGATGGTGCCCTCGTTGGTGGCGGAGAGCTGGATCTGCTCCAGCAGCTGCTCCAGGGCCCCCTTGTAGGGCGTGGCGCCGATGCGCTCCCCGTCCACGTAGAGGCAGTAGGCCGTGGTGACCATGCCCACCTCCTGGCTCAGGGCCTCCTCGTAGGTCTCCTTGTCCACCAGGTCCTGGCGGCGGAGGAGGCCGGAGGAGTATTGAATCAGGGAGTTGTCAATGGTGAAGCTCCGGCCCAGGGTCTGGGCGGTGACCTTCTCCAGCTCCGCCCGGGCCTCCTCGGCCTCGTCCTCGCCGGAGAGGGAGGCCAGGACCTTGCCGTCATAGGTGACGGTGGTGCCCATGGTGTAGGTGGAGAAGAACAGCAGCACCGCCGCCAGGGCGCAGCCCGTGCCCAGGAAGACCACGGGGTGGATCCGCCAGCGGCGCTTCCTCTGGGCGCTCCGGGCGCTCTTCTGCCGGGAGGCGGTGTTCTTTTGCAGAACCCGCTCCTGTAGCAGGCTCCCCCACATGGGCACCAGGCCCCAGAAGAGGAGGATCAGCTGGACGGGCAGCCGCTCGGACTCCGGGAAGCGGTGGGCCTTGTTCTCCCGGACGATGCGCCGCCAGCGGCGGCGGAAGTGCAGCTTTCGCTGCCGGATGGCCTGGCGCAGGCCGCCCCCCTCCTGCGTTTGGGCCGCGTGGGAGCGGCGGGGGGCGTTCTGCCGCTCCCGGGGAGCGCCCTGGCGGCTCCGCCGGGGAGGGGGCTCCTCTCCCGGGTCCCGGTCCTCCGGCGTCCAGTCCCGTATGGAGGGAGGCAGCTCCCAGTCCCGCCAGGGGCTCCAGCCCTCGGGGAAGTCCTCCCGCACGCCGGCGGCGGCCTCCGGTTTCCGCACCTGCTCCTGGCCCCGGGGGGGCGGGGAGGGGGGAGCGGTCTTTTTCGTATGCTTACTCATAGGTCTCCTCGTGTACGCCCGCGGAAGGGCCGCGGGCGGCTCTGGAAAAGTTACAATTTGTTACCGATGTCTATCATACCGCTTTTTTCGCCCGCCGTCAAGCCCCGGAAAAGGCAAAAAAGCGGGAACTTCCGCAACCTTTCCCGTCTTTCCGACGGGAAACGCCCGGGCGGGCGGATTCAGTGTCCCACATTTCGGCTGGTAATTGGTGACAAAATCGTAAATTTTTATGGGTCCTCTCCGAAATTTGGATTGACCGGGGCGGGCAAAGGTGTATAATAAGGGCATAGCAACCCAGCGGAAACTTGTACATCTGGAGGAAGAGACATGTTTGAATTCTTAATCAAAAAGCTGAAAGCCCATCCCCGGAAGATCGTCTTCACCGAGGGAACCGATCCCCGCATCCTGGAGGCCGCCGCCCGGCTTCTGTCCGCCACCTTTCTGATGCCCGTCCTGGTGGGCAACCGGGAGGAAATCCTGGCCGCCGCCGAGGAGGTGGGCTTCAACGTCAAGGGTGCGGAGATTCTGGACCCCGAGACCTTCGAGGACATGGAAAAGATGGTGGCCGAGATGGTGGCCCTCCGCAAGGGCAAGATGACCGAGGACCAGTGCCGCGCCGCCCTGAAAAAGGGCAACTATTTCGGCACCATGCTGGTGAAGATGGGCTACGCCGACGCCCTCCTGGGCGGCGCCACCTACTCCACCGCCGACACCGTCCGCCCCGCGCTCCAGCTCATCAAGACCAAGCCGGGCTGCAAGATCGTGTCCAGCTGCTTCATCCTGGTCCGGCCCTCCGCCACCGGCGACCCGGACGTCTTCGCCATGGCGGACTGCGCCATCAACATCAAGCCCTCTGAGGACGAGCTGGTGGAGATCGCCACGGAGACCGTGGCTACGGCCCGGACCTTCGGCATTGACCCCAAGGTGGCCTTCCTGAGCTACTCCACCCACGGCTCCGGCGCCGGCGAGGATGTGGACAAAATGCGCGGCGCCTGCGAGAAGGCGAAGTTCGCCCTCCCCGGCGTGGTGGTGGACGGCGAGCTCCAGTTCGACGCCGCCGTGTCCCCCCGTGTCATGAAGACCAAGTGCCCCGACTCCCCGGTCCACGGCCAGGCCAACACCTTCATCTTCCCGGACATCAACGCCGGCAACATCGGCTATAAGATCTGCCAGCGCATGGGCTCCTTCGACGCCTACGGCCCCATTCTCCAGGGCCTGAACGCCCCCATCAACGACCTCTCCCGGGGCTGCAACGCCCAGGAGGTCTACTCCATGGCCATTATCACCGCCGGCCTGTGCGAGGACTGATACTTTCTTGAAAGAAAGTATCCAAAGAACTTTCGCTTGCTCTGGTTGTCCGGTGATTAACCAGGCCGGAGCGACGGCAACACAGTTTTTAAACCAAGAGAAATCCCCCTGGTGGAATGTCCATCAGGGGGATTTCCTTATTCTTCGGTCCAGAACGCCCGGACCCGTTCGATCTCCCTGCGGCCATCGAAGTACCCCTCCTGCCACAGGGCCCGGATGGTGTCCAGGTTCCGCTCCGTCCGGGAGCAGCCCAGGGTGTCCTCCGGGGCGATGACCAGCACCTTCCCCTGGCGCTCCAGGGCAAAGAGCTCCTCCCGGCAGGCGTTGTAGCGCTCCGAGCGGCTCCGCATCGTCTCCTGGAAGCCGGGGTACGTCCGGAAGGCCCGGGTGAGGAGCCGGTCGGACTGGCCGGGCTTCTTCCGGTAGTCCCGTTCCCGGGTCAGGACCACCACCACCCGGTCAAAGCCCTGGTCCAGCGCCCGCCGCCAGGGGATGGCGTCGGCACAGCCGCCGTCCAGATAGGGGCGGCCATTGATCTCGATGACGGGGAACATCAGCGGGATGGCGCAGGTGGCCTCCAGCACCAGGTTGGGGGCCTCCCGCCGGGGAACGGGGAGGTACTCCGCCTTGCCGGATATCACGTTCGTCACCACCGCCTCCGCCCGGCCCGGGTAGGCGTCGAAGGCGTCGTAGTCAAAGGGCAGCAGCTCGTTGGGGATGGTCTCGTAGGCGAAGCGGAGGCCGAAGTACGAGCGGTTCTGGGGGTTCGCCAGGTTCCGGAAGCCCATATAGCGCTTGTCGTTGGCGTAGCGGCAGATGAGCTGCAAATTCCGGCGGCTCTGCCGGGAGAGGTAGCTGACGCCGTAGGCGATCCCGGCGGAGACGCCCAGGGTGTAGTCCGGCAGGGGGAGGCCCCCGTCCAGGAAGGCGTCGCAGACGCCGGAGGAGTAGATGGTCCGCAGGGCTCCGCCCTCCAGGACCAGCGCGGTTTTCATGGTATCACCTCGTAAGAAATAAGAAAGTCGGTTTGCCGGGGCCCCTCCGGGCCGGGCGGCGGGGAAGGGGAAGCCGGGCTCATCGGTACAGGCGGCCCCGGAGCCTCCGCCGCCAGAGGACGGTGAGGCGGGCCAGGGCCAGGTCCGTCAATAGGAAGACTGCGTTCCCGGCGGCCAGCAGCAGGGCGTTGAGGAACCAGGCGTTCCCCAGCAGGTCCGCCGTCAGGCCCAGGAGCCGGAGGACCAGGCCGTAGAGCAGGAGAATGGCGGCGTTGCAGACCAGCAGCCTCACCCCCACCCGCAGGGGGCGGGAGGGCAGGGCGGCCACCCTGGGCCGGAGGATGGGATACCAGCCGAAGAAGACATACACCAGGGCCGTCTCCCGGTCCGGCACCAGCAGCAGGGCCAGGATGGCCGCGGCGGCGTAGGCGGTCCCGGCGGCCCGGGGGCCCAGCTCCTCCAGCACGGGGAGGAGCACGGCCATGGCCAGGATGGGGGCGCAGAGCATGGCCGCAGGGATGACGGCCCCCAGGCACAGCAGGACCACCGCCAGGGCCGTCAGCACGCCGCAGAGGGCCAGGGGCCGGGCCCTCACGGGACCTCCTTATATTGGAGCTTGTAGTAGCTCCACTTCCGCCACTTCTCCAGCAGCTCCCGCTGCTCCGGGGAGAGCTCCGCCGTCAGGGAGCCGTCCGCCAATTGGCAGGTGCTCCTCTGGACCACGGGCAGCTCCCGGCGGAGCTGGTTCAGGAAGGAGAACCAGGGGCTCTCCTCTCCCCGGCCCGTCAGCTCCAGCACCGCCGCCCCCAGGAAGCAGGCGGACAGGCGCTCCGGCAGGTCCAGGGCTTTCACGGCGTTGTCCCAGTCCAGGGCCTCCGCCGCCGGGCCGTTGGCCCAGATGACATAGGGGGTCTCATAGGCCGCCAGGTTCTCCAGCCCACCCGGGTCCGGGGAGACGTCGATGCCCAGTTCCTTGTAGCCCAGCTGGTTGTCCCCCAGGTAGGGCAGATGATCCCCCCAATAGACCAGGACCACGGGCTCCTCCCGGGCGTCGAAGTAGCGCCAGAGGCGGCCCAGCATGGCGTCCGCGTCCCGGACGCCCTCCACGTAGACGCGGAGCAGGGTCTCCGCCTCCTCCGAGAGGCCGGGGACGCCGGTGGGGGGGAAATCGTAGTCCGGGCCGTACTTGTCGGCGGTGTAGGACATGTGATTCTGGATGGTGGTGGTGAAGTGGAACAGGGGGGCCTCCGCCTGTTCAAAGGCCGCTTCGATGAGGCCCGCCGCATAGTCGTCGGTGACCCAGCGGCCCTTGTACTCCAGGTTCTCCATGTCCCCGGCGAAAAGGGTCTCCTCCGCGCCCAGCCAGCGATAGACGTTCTCCCGGTTGTAGAACCAGTTGTCCCCCGGGTGGTAGAAGGAGGTCTCGCAGCCGTCGCCCCCGAAGACCCGGAAGAGGCTGTCCAGATTCCGGTTCACCACCCGCATGGCGGAGGTGGTGGAGGCGGAGAGGGCGTTGGTCTGCATGCCCGTCAGCACGTCGAACTCCGTGTTGGCGGTGCCCCCCGCGAAGCCGGGGACCACCACGCGGCCACTGAGGGCGTGGGGGTCCTGCCGGAGGGCGTGGAGGTTGGCCAGGGGGTCGTCGCCTTCTTCATAGAAAAAGGCCGGGGCGTCGGTGAGGTCAGAAAAGGCCTCGTTCATCACCATGATGACGCTGACGGCCTCCCCCTGTCCGGGCTGGTCCCCGGTCTCCCAGCTCTCCGCCTCGGAGCGGCTGAAACCCTCGGGCCGGTCCACCAGGTAGGTGGTGAAGTGATGGCAGAAGGCGTAGGGGAAGCCCAGGTCGTTGAAGACGGCGGGGACGTACTCGGCATTGGAGACCTTGAAGGACTGGTAGAGGTCCTTGGAGGCGTAGACCGTCAGGATGAGCCCCGCCAGGACCGCCAGGGAGGCGGCGAAGCCCAGGAGGCTCCCCAGCCAGCCCCGGAGCCGCTCCGCGGGGAAGGGCTCGGAGCCGATGAAGAGCCCCAGGATCAAAAGGCCCAGGGTCACCCCCAGGACCAGGGCGATCTGGACGGCGGGGAAGCGAATGTCATAGCTCCCCAGGGCGCTGCCCACCTCTTTCAGCAGGGCGAAGTCCCGGGGGAACACGGGCTCGTCCCGGACCTCGATCTTCACCCGGTTGGCGATGGACAGGGCGCACACCAGGAGGTTCGCCAGGGCCGCCCCCAGAAAGACGTTCCGCAGCAGCGCCGCCGCCGCCAGGAGCAGGAGGCCCACCGGCAGGGCGTTGAGGAGGATCAGCAGAGGCTGGCCCAGGAAGCCGGAGACCAGGGCCCGGAAGGAGTTGGGCTGGCACCAGAGGGCCAGCAGGGTGATGCCCCCGGTCAATAGAACCGCCGCCAGAAGGCTGAGGGGCAGGGAGAGGCGGACCCTGGGCT
Organism: uncultured Oscillibacter sp.; assembly: GCA_947245315.1. Taxonomy (GTDB): domain Bacteria; phylum Bacillota; class Clostridia; order Oscillospirales; family Oscillospiraceae; genus Oscillibacter. Next base: position 6,005 of record CAMXNV010000093.1, read on the forward strand.
TTGGAAACGGGTTTTTCAAACGGTTCACTCCTTGAAATGCTCGTGGTTAAAGATGTGGTCCTGGCAGAAGCAGTGGTAGCCCGCGCAGCGGGAGCAGTAACGGAACTCCAGGTCCGGGAAATCCGTGTCCGTCCGGCCGCAGACGGAGCACTTGTGCCGGTAGCCCTGCTGGGCCTCCTTTTTGCGCTGCTTGCGGACGGCGGACTTGAACTGAATGGTCTGGTGGGAGTTCTGATGCCGGGCGTAGCCCCGCCGCCGGTCGAGGCCGTCCATGATGTCGCACCAGAAGAAGATCAGGAAGTTCAGCAGGGCGATGACTGGCAGCAGGGCCTGCAGCCAGTCCCGGCTCAGCAGGGAGGCGACGATGTCCGCCCCAAAGAGGGCCAGGTCCACCCAGGCCAGCCACTTGGCCTTGACGGGAAGGATGTACATCAGCAGAAGCTGGGCGTCCGGGTACAGGGCAGCGAAGGCCAGGAACATGGACATGCCCACGTAGTAGGTCCCCATCAGGACGCCGTCGCCGAAGGCGTAGTGGCTGATGACGCCTGTGAGGATGGTCAGCACCACGCCGGAGAGGTAGTAGAGATTGAACTTGGGCGTGCCCCACTCCCGCTCCAGCATGGAGCCGATGAAGTACGTGAAGTACAGGGAGAGAAGGAGGCTGAAAATCTGGGTGGTCTCCGGCACGAAGATGAAGGTCACCAGCCGCCAGAGCTGCCCGTGGAGAACCTGGCCCCAGTCGAACCACAAAAACTGGATGGCCAGGCCCCTGGTCATGCGCAGCAGGAAAAAGGCGGCGGCGTTTCCGATGACGATGTACAGCATGAGGTTGGAAATGCCGAAATTGGGGTGCCGGAGCGCGAAGCGCTCCACGGCGCTGTTCAGCTTTCTCAAGAAGCGTCCCTCCTAAGTATCCGAAATCAGGTCACAAAGAGCATTATACCCTCTTCCCTGGAAAAAGTCACCTACAATTTATGAACATTCCCAGGGAGGCGAAAAAAATCCGGCGAAAAACGCCCGGGGGGCTTGACAAACGGCCGGGACCTGTTAGAATAGAGGCAAGTTCATATCCTTATCAAGAGTGGCGGAGGGAACGGCCCAATGAAACCACGGCAACCTACGTTGAAAGGTGCCAAATCCGGCGGAGACGACAGATGAGGAGCGAGGAACAACTTCCCGCGCGTTTCGCTGTCGAAACGCGCGGTTTTTCCGTTCCAAAAACCCTTTCAGCGTCTAAACATTATCCCATCGCGCGGGGGAGCTATCCGCGCGGGGCCCGGCGTCCTCCCGGAAGGGGGCCGGAGCCGAAAAGGAGCGTACTTATGGCCAGACATTATCTCTTCACCTCCGAGTCCGTGACGGAGGGACATCCCGACAAGATTTGCGACCAGATTTCCGACGCCGTCCTGGACGCCATCATGGCCCAGGACCCCCAGGGCCGGGTGGCCTGCGAGACCACGGCCTGCACGGGCCTGATCCACGTCATGGGCGAGATCACTACCTCCTGCTATGTGGACATCGACAAGATCGCCCGGGAGGTGGTCCGGGACATCGGCTATGACCGGGGCAAGTACGGCTTTGACTGCGACACCTGCGGAGTCATTACCTCCATCGACGAGCAGTCCGCCGACATCGCCCTGGGAGTGGACAAATCCCTGGAAAACAAAAATAATGAGGAATCCGAGCTGAACCACGGCGCGGGAGACCAGGGCATGATGTTCGGCTACGCCTGTGACGAGACGCCGGAGCTGATGCCCCTGCCCCTGTCCCTGGCCCAGAAGCTCTGCCTCCAGATGACCAAGGTCCGCAAGAGCGGCCTGGTGAGCTACATGCGCCCTGACGGAAAGAGCCAGGTCACGGTGGAGTACGACGAGAACAACAACCCGGTCCGGATCGACACGGTGGTCATCTCCACCCAGCACAACCCGGACGTGACCCTGGAGCAGATCCGCCGGGACATGATTAACCTGGTGGCCAAGGAGGTCCTCCCCGCCGCCATGCTGGACGAGAAGACCAAGTACTATGTGAACCCCACCGGGCGCTTCGTCAAGGGCGGCCCCGCCGCCGACGCGGGCCTCACGGGCCGGAAGATCATCGTGGACACCTACGGCGGCAGCGCCCCCCACGGCGGCGGCTGCTTCTCCGGCAAGGACCCCACCAAGGTGGACCGCTCCGCCGCCTACGCCGCCCGC
>CAMXNV010000094.1 GCA_947245315.1 uncultured Oscillibacter sp.
AACGAGGGGTGCGCTCCGGGGAAATCCAACCCGTACCTAAGCCGTAAGATTTACTTCCTCTGCCGCCGCCGGCTTAGCGACAGAACCGGCCGCCTGGAGCCTGATGGAAAGGGCTCCGGCCTGGCCGACAGGAGGTTCCCTTGAAGAAGACACAGAAGGGGAAGGCCCCTTCCCCATACCGTTGGGCCATTACGGTCTTTCTGATGGCGGTGGCCCTGTCCGCCGTGCTGAGTCTGGCGTCGGAGTCGATGCTGGAGGGCGCGGGCGTGGCCGCCGCTCTTTTGATGCTGGCCCTGTTTATCGGCCTGGGCATTTTGTTTGACGTGATCGGCGTGGCCGTCACCGCGGCGGACCCCAAGCCCTTTCACGCCATGGCGGCCCACAAGGAAAAGGGGGCCAAGCAGTCCCTCATGCTGCTGCGGAACGCGGGGCGGGTCTCCAGCGTCTGCAACGACGTGGTGGGGGACATCTGCGGCATCGTCAGCGGCGCCACGGGGGCGGTGATCGTGACCCAGCTCCAGCGGGCGCTGAACCTGCGGACGGTGCTGATCTCCGTGGGCGTCACCGCCCTGGTCTCGGGTCTGACCATCGGCGGCAAGGCCCTGGGAAAGACGGTGGCCATCAAGAAAAGCACCCAGGTGGTCTATTGGTCCGGCCGGTTTTTGTACCTGTTTCATCGCTGAGGATCTATAAGGAGGCCCCATGGTACTGGAATCCATACATTCCCCGGCGGACGTCAAGCGGCTGCCGGCCGGACAGCTCCCCCAGCTTTGTCAGGAGCTGAGGGAGTTTCTCGTGCGCAGCCTCTCTCAGACCGGGGGGCACCTGGCCTCCAACCTGGGGGCGGTGGAGCTGACGGTGGCCATTCACCGGGTGTTCGACACGGAGCGGGACCGGCTGGTCTTCGACGTGGGACACCAGTGTTACGTGCACAAAATCCTGACGGGGCGGCGGGAGCGCTTTCCCACCCTCCGGCAGCTGGACGGCCTCTCCGGCTTCCCCAAGCCCCGGGAGAGCGTCCACGACGCCTTCATCGCCGGCCACGCCTCCAACTCCGTCTCGGTGGCTTTGGGCATGGCCCGGGCCCGGACCCGGCGGGGGGAGAACTACTGCGTCCTGGCCTTCCTGGGGGACGGGGCGCTGACCGGGGGACTGGCCTACGAGGGGCTGAACAACGCCGGGGCCTCGGGAGAGCCCCTGATCGTCATTTTAAACGACAACGGCATGTCCATCAACCCCAATGTGGGGGCCATTCCCTCCCACTTGGCCCGGCTGCGGTCCAAGCCCGCCTACTATCATTTCAAGAAGTGGTACCGGAGCCTCTTCGGCCCCCGGCCCATGAGAAATCCTCTCTATCGGTTCAACCACCGGGTGAAGACCTCCCTGAAAAAGACCCTCTGGCCGGGGAGCACCCTGTTTGAGGACATGGGCTTCACCTACCTGGGCCCCATCGACGGCCACGACCTGCCCCGGCTCTGCGACATGCTGAGCTGGGCCCGGGAGCTGAACTGCCCGGTGCTGCTCCACGTGAACACGGTCAAGGGCAAGGGCTGCCCCTTTGCGGAGCGGAACCCGGACATGTACCACGGCGTGGGCCCCTTCGACCCGGAGACGGGCCGTCTGACGGCGGCGGGGGGGGAGAGCTTTTCCTCCGTCTTCGGCAGGACCCTGGCGGACTGCGCCCGGGAGGATCAGCGGGTCTGCGCCATCACCGCCGCCATGGCGGACGGCACCGGCCTCAGCGGCTTTGCCAAGACCTTTCCGGAGCACTTTTTCGACGTGGGCATAGCCGAGGGCCACGGGGTCTCCATGGCCGCCGGCCTGGCGGCCCAGGGGCTGCTGCCGGTCTTCGCGGTGTACTCCACCTTCCTCCAGCGGGGCTATGACATGCTGATCCACGACGTGGCCCTGGAGGGGCTCCACGTGGTGCTGGGAGTGGACCGGGCGGGCCTGGTGGGGGCCGACGGGGAGACCCACCACGGCTGCTTCGACGCCCTCTTTTTGTCGGAGCTGCCGGGCTTTACCGTCCTGTGCCCCGCCAGCTTCGCGGAGCTGGGGCACATGCTGAGAAGCGCCCTCTTTGCCCATGCCGGCCCGGTGGCGGTCCGCTACCCCCGGGGCGGGGAGGGGGCCTTTCAGGGCGACACGGCGGACCGGCCCCTGGTCCGCCTCCGGGAGGGGACGGACGCCACCCTGCTGAGCTACGGCGTGCTGGTGAACCAGGCGTTGGAGGCGGCGGACCTTCTGGAGCGGGAGGGCGTCCGGGCGGAGGTGCTGAAGCTGAATCAGATCGCCCCCCTGGACGGGGAGCTCCTAGGGGAGTTCCTCGGAAAAACGGGCATCCTATTGGTGCTGGAGGACTGCTTCGGTGCGGGCTGCGTGGGCCAGCGGATCGCCGCCATCCTGGCGGAGGAGGGCCGGGCCCCCAGGCGGCTGATTTTAAAAAACCTGGGAAAGACCTTTGCCCCGGAGGGCGGCGTTTCCCAGCTGGAAGCGCGGTTCGGCCTGGACGCGGCAGGCGTGGCCGGAGCGGTGCGGGAGGCGTTGTCGCATGAGCAATAAGACGCGATTGGATGTGCTGCTGGTGGAGCGGGGGCTGGAGGAGAGCCGCCAGCGGGCCCAGGCCGTGATTATGAGCGGCGCGGTGTTTGTGGAGGACCGCCGGGTGGACAAGCCCGGCACCGCCGTGGCAGGGGACGCCCGGATTGAAATCCGGGGGGAGAAGCTGCCCTACGTCAGCCGGGGCGGGCTCAAGCTGGAGAAGGCCATGCAGTGCTTTCCCATCCGCCTGGAGGGGGCCGTCTGCGGCGACGTCGGCGCCTCCACCGGGGGCTTCACCGACTGCATGCTGCAAAACGGCGCGGCGAAGGTCTACGCCGTGGACGTGGGCCGGGGCCAGCTGGCCTGGAAGCTGCGGAGCGATCCCCGGGTGGTCTGCCTGGAGCGGACCAACGCCCGGTATCTCAGCCGGGAGCAGGTGCCGGAGGCGCTGGACTTCGCTTCGGTGGACGTGAGCTTCATCTCCCTGTCCCTGATTCTGCCGCCCCTGGCGCTGCTGCTGCGGGAGGAGGGCCAGGCAGTGGCCCTGGTGAAGCCCCAGTTTGAGGCGGGCCGGGAGAAGGTCGGGAAGAAGGGCGTGGTCCGGGACCCCGCCGTCCACCGGGAGGTCCTGGAGCGCTTTTTCCAGCACGCGGCGGCGGCGGGCCTGTCGGTGCGGGGGCTGACCTATTCCCCCATCCGGGGGCCGGAGGGCAACATCGAGTATTTGGGCTGGCTCCAAAAGGGCGGCGAAGACGCCCCCGGGCTGGACGCCGGCGCCCTGGTGGAGGAGTCCCACCGGGTCTTGAAGGAACACGGAGAGGGGGAGGCCCCATGAATCCCAAGAAAATCATTCTGTGCCCCAACCCCAACCGGGACCAGGGGATGAAGACCACCCGGGCGGCGGAGGAGATTCTCCACCAGTGCGGCTTTCAGACGGTGGTCTGTTCCCCCTTCCGGGACCGGAAGGAGGGGGCCTTTGCCGACTACGACGTGCTGCCCCTGCCCCAGGAGCTCCGGGGGGCGGACCTGCTGATTACCTTCGGCGGGGACGGGACCATCCTCCATCTGGCCAAGCTGGCGGCGCTGCACAAGATGCCGGTGCTGGGGGTCAACATGGGGGGCCTGGGCTTCGTGGCCGAGCTGGAGGCCGGGGAGCTGGAGCTGCTGCGGAAGCTGAAGGACTGGCGCTTTGAGACGGAGCAGCGGATGATGCTGGACGTGTCCGTCTTCCGGGACGGGCGGCAGATTTACACGAACCTGGGGTTGAACGAGGCGGTGATCCGGGAGGGGCCCATCTCCCACGTCATTCACCTGAAGGTCTCCTCCGACGGGCGGCACCTGGCGGACATCGCCGGGGACGGCGTCATCGTGGCCACCCCCACCGGGTCCACGGCCTACTCCCTCTCCGCCGGGGGGCCGGTGGTGGAGCCGGTGGCCCAGACCCTGGTGCTGTGCCCCATCTGCATCCACAACATGCGCTTCTCCTCCTACGTCCTCTCCCCGGAGCACACGCTGACGGTGGAACTGGAGCGGAACGGCCGGAAGCCGGTGTACCTCTTTGTGGATGAGAGCCGGGCCTTCGCCCTGCGGGCCGACGACCAGGTCCAGATTCGCCGCTCCCGCTACGTGACCCGGCTGGTGCGGCTGACGGAGCGGAGCTTCTGCGAGATTTTCGCCCAAAAAATGCTGCCGGGAGGGCTGGAAGGATGAAGAATAACCGACAGGCCATGATCCTGGAGATCATCGCCCAGGAGAGCGTGGAGACCCAGGAGCAGCTGCTGAAGCTCCTCCAGGACCGGGGCATCCGCTGCACCCAGGCCACCATCTCCCGGGACATCAAGCAGCTTCACCTGGTGAAGGAGCCGGTGGGCCAGGGGGTGTACAAGTACGCCGTCTCCGGCAACCGGACCAAGCTGAACCTGGCGGAAAAGCTGCGGACCATCTTCCGGGAGTGCATTGTCAGCATCGACTACGCCCAAAACATCGTGGTCATCAAAACCATGCCGGGCCTGGCCAACGGGGCCTGCTCCGCCCTGGACAACATGGAGGTCAACGACCTAGTGGGCTCCCTGGCCGGGGACGACACGGTCTTCCTGGTGATGCGGGACACCGAGGCCGCCGCCTCCTTCTGCGAGGAGATCAAGGAAATTCTGTAAGGCGGCCTGGGCGGCGCCTTTGAGTACGAGGGAGTTTTATGCTGGAACTGCTTCACATTGAGAATATCGCGGTGATCGAGGAGGCGGACATCTGCTTCCGCCCGGGGTTCAACGCCCTCACCGGCGAGACCGGCGCGGGCAAATCCATTGTGATCGACGCCATGGGGGCCGTGCTGGGGGGCCGGACCTCCCGGGACCTGATCCGCACCGGGGCCGCCAAGGCCTTTGTGGGCGCGGACTTCTCCGGGGTGCCGGAGGACCTGCCGGGCCTCCTGGAAAACGGAATATCCCCCGACGAGGACGGGCACCTGCTCCTCCAGCGGGAGATGTCCGGCGACGGGAAGAACGCCTGCCGGGTCAACGGCAGGCCCGTGACCGTGGCCCAGCTCCGGCGAATCGGCGGGGACCTCCTGAACATCCACGGCCAGCACGACGGGGCCCAGCTTCTGGACGAGGAGCAGCACGGGGCCTACCTGGACCGCTTCGGCCGGACGGAGACGGGGCCCTATCAGGCGGCCTACGCCGCCCTCTCGGAGATCCGGGAGCGGATCAGGGCCCTCCAGATGGACGAGGCGGAGAAGGCCCGCCGGGTGGACAGCCTCCGCTTCCAGATCGGGGAGCTGGAGCGGGCGGAGCTCCGCCCCGGGGAGGAGGAGGAGCTGGAGGCGCGGCGGAACCTGCTGCGCAACGGCGAGAAGTACCTCTCCGCCCTCTCCGGCGCGGACTACTGCCTCTCCGGGGACGACGAGAACGCCGGGGCGGTGAACCAGCTCCGGGACGCGGAGGAGGCCCTCTCCGGGGTCCGGAACCTGGACGGGGAGCTGGCGGAGGCCTACCGGCGTCTGGGGGCCCTGCGGAGCGAGGCCTATGACCTGGCGGAGACCATCCGGGACCTGCGGGGGGCCTTCGACTTCTCCCCGGAGGAGCTGGACGCGGCGGAGAGCCGGGCGGACCAGCTGTATCGCTTGAAGAAAAAGTACGGGGCCACCGTGGAGGACATGCTGGCCTATCTGGACCGGAGCCGGGCGGAGCTGGACGCCATCGAGACGGCGGACGACACGCTGCTGCTCCTGGAGAAGAAGCTGGGCAAGGCGGAGAAGGCTGTCCGGGCCGAGGGCCAAAAGCTGACGGAGGCCCGGAAGCAGGCGGCGGCGGAGCTGGAGGCCCGGATTCAGCGAGAGCTGCGGGACCTGGATATGAACCGGGTCCGGTTCTCCATCGCCTTCGAGGAGAAGGAGCCCGCCGCCGACGGCTGCGACGTGGTGCGCTTCCTGATGTCCGCCAACGCCGGGGAGGACTTGAAGCCCATTGCCCGGATCGCCTCCGGCGGCGAGCTGGCCCGGATCATGCTGGCGCTGAAAAACGTGCTGGCGGAGCAGGAGGCCATCGGGACCCTGGTCTTCGACGAGGTGGATACCGGCGTCTCCGGAAGGGCGGCCCAGAAGGTGGCGGAGAAGCTGGCCCAGGTGAGCCGCCGGAAGCAGGTCCTCTGCGTCACCCACCTGCCCCAGCTGGCGGCCATGGCGGACACTCACTTCTCCGTGGAGAAGGGGGAGGCGAAGGGCCGCACCTACACCCGCGTGGTGCAGCTGGACCGGGAGCAGCGGAAGGCGGAGCTGGCCCGGATCACCGGGGGCTCCCAGGTGACGGAGGCCCTGCTGGAGAGCGCCAGGGAGCTGCTGGACGGGGCGGAGGCCTACCGAAAGGCCCTAATCAACTAAAACAAGGAGCCATCATGAAGACAAAAGCCGCGGTGAAACGCATCATTGAGACCCTCAAGGGCATCTACCCGGACGGGCTCTGTTCCCTGCAATACCAAAAGGACTACGAGCTGCTCTTCGCCGTGCGCCTCTCGGCCCAGTGCACGGACCAGCGGGTGAACCAGGTGACCCCCGCCCTCTACGCCCGCTTCCCGACTCTGGAGAGCTTCGCGGAGGCGGACCCCAAGGAGGTAGGGGAGTACATACACTCCTGCGGCTTCTACAACGGCAAGTCCAAGGACATCGTCCTCTGCGCTCAGCGGCTGCTCCGGGACTTCGGCGGCAGGGTGCCGGATACCATGGAGGCGCTGACCAGCCTGCCGGGGGTGGGCCGGAAGACGGCCAACCTGATCCTGGGAGACGTCTACGGCCAGCCCGCCTACGTCTGCGACACCCACTGTATCCGCATCACGGGCCGCTTGGGGATGACCGACGGCTCCAAGGACCCGGTGCAGGTGGAGCGGCAGCTGCGGGAGGTCCTGCCCCCCAAGGAGTCCAACAATTTCTGCCACCGCATGGTCCTCTTCGGCCGGGATACCTGTACGGCCCGGAGCCCCAAGTGCGAGGGCTGCCCCCTGGCCAGGGACTGCGACGAGGCCCATCAATCATAGCAGCAGTAAAAAAGCGCCTGTGCAAGCCGCACAGGCACTTTTTTGTCTCCCGCCACATATACTGACCATGAGGACTGCCCTCCGGCGGCCCTAAGCACGTCTCTCGTCGCCGTGCGCCAAGACTCGGCTTCGCACCGGCCGCAGAGCGCGCTAGGGCCTGTTCCCATAAGCCCAAACGCACGTCTTTCCGGCAAATTTTGCCGTCTGCCGCGTTCAAAATTTTTGACGTGCGCCAGCACGCCTGCAAATTTTTGCCTTGCATCCGGCGGAAATTTGCTCGGAAATCCTCACATTTGGTTTATGTGAACAGGCCCTAAAGTTCTTTTTGATTCTTTTTCTTTCAAGAAAAAGAATGGAAGGAGGCAGAACATAATGAATGAGAACATGGTGGCCGAGCAGCTCCGAAAGAACCCGGCGGCGCTGCGGGCCCTGATGCAGTCCCGGGACGGGCAGGCGCTGATGCAGATGCTGACCCAGGGGGACGGGGGCGCCGGCTTGCAGCGGGCGGTCCAGTCCGCCGCCAAGGGCGACACCGCGGCGATGGTGCAGATGGTCAACCGGATCATGGAGTCCCCGGAGGGGGCGGAGCTGGTGGAGCGCATCAATAAGGCCGCGCGGAGATAACAGGGAAGGGGGTTGGCCCGTATGGCGGAATTTGATGAGAAACTGAACAGCATACTGTCCAACCCGGAAGCCATGTCCCAGATCATGCAGCTGGCCCAGTCCCTGGGCGGCGGTTCCTCCCAGCCGTCCCAGGAGCCGCCTCCGCCGCAGCCGTCCCCGCCGCCCTGGAGCCCGCCGCCGCAGGGCGGGGGAGACCTGCTGTCCTCCCTGGCCGGGGGAATGGACCCGAAGCTGATGAGCCGCCTGCTGCCGCTGCTTCAGGAGCTGGGGGGCCAGCGGGACTCCAACGCCCGGAATCTGCTCTACGCCCTGCGGCCCTACTTAAAGAGCGACCGGCAGGAGAAGATCGAGCGGGCCCTCCAGCTGGCGCGGCTGTTCCACCTGGGGAAAAAATTCCTGTCGGGATGGGAGGGCTGAGCCATGTATAACCGGTACATCCGCAATGACAACGGCCAGGTGAATCTCATCTACCATAAAAAAGTCATA
>CAMXNV010000095.1 GCA_947245315.1 uncultured Oscillibacter sp.
GAGACCACCTCCGAGGGGTGCTTGACCCGCCGGTCCGCCACCTGGGAGATGTGGACCAGCCCGTCCTGGTGGACCCCGATGTCCACGAAGGCCCCGAAGTCGATGACGTTCCGCACCGTGCCCGTCAGCACCATGCCGGGCTTCAAGTCCTTCATCTCCAGCACGTCCGTCCGGAGCACCGGCTTGGGGAGGTCCTCCCGGATGTCCCTTCCGGGCTTCATCAGCTCCGCCACCACGTCCCGCAGGGTGGGCACGCCCACCCCCGCGTCCGCCGCCGCCTGTTCCTCGCCATAGGCGGTCACCTGGGCGGGGAGGTCCTGGAGCTTCCCGGCCTTCACGTCCGCCAGGGAGTGGCCCGTCAATTGCAGCAGCTTCTCCGCCGCCGGGTAGCTCTCCGGATGGACGGCGGTGTTGTCCAGCACCGACGGGCTCTCCGGCACCCGGAGGAAGCCTGCGCACTGCTGGAAGGCCTTGGGCCCCAGCTTGGGGACCTTCAAAAGCTGCTTCCGGGCGGTGAAGGGGCCGTTGGCCTCCCGGTAGGCCACGATGTTCTTCGCCGTGGCCGCCGTCAGGCCGGAAACCCGCTGGAGGAGGGAGGGCGAGGCGGTATTCACGTCCACGCCCACGGCGTTCACGCAGTCCTCCACCACGCCGTTCAGGGCCTCGTCCAGGCGCTTGGGGGGCATGTCGTGTTGGTACTGCCCCACGCCGATGGCCTTGGGATCGATCTTTACCAGCTCCGCCAGGGGGTCCTGGAGGCGCCGGGCGATGGACACGGCGCTCCTCAGGTTCACGTCGTACTCCGGGAACTCCTCCGCCGCCAGGGGGCTGGCGGAGTACACCGACGCCCCGGCCTCGGAGACGATCATATAGCTGAGCCGGGCCCCGGCGGCGTTCTCCTGCCGGATGAGCTCCACGGCCATCTGCTCCGTCTCCCGGCTGGCGGTGCCGTTGCCGATGGCAATGTGCTCCACCCCGTGCTTCCGGATGAGCCTGGACAGGGCGGCAATGGCCTCCCGCTTCTGGCGCTCGCCGTAGGTGGGGTAGACCACGGCGGTGTCCAGTACCTTCCCCGTGCCGTCCACCACGGCCACCTTGCACCCCATGCGATACCCCGGGTCCAGGCCCATGGTCACCTTCCCCTTCACCGGGGGCTGCATGAGCAGGGGCTTGAGGTTCAGGGCGAACTGGCCGATGGCCCCCTCGCTGGCGGCCTCCGTCAGGGCGGAGCGGGCCTCCCGCTCCAGGGAGGGGAAGATGAGCCGGTCATAGGCGTCCTCCGCCGCGGCCTTGACGAACTCCATGGCCGGGGTGCCCGGGACCACCACCCGGCGGCGCAGGGTCCGCAGGGCCAGCTCCCGGTCCAGCTCCACAGAGACCTTGAGCTTTTCCTCCTTCTCCCCCCGGTTGATGGCCAGGACCTGGTGGCCCTGCATCCGGGAGAGGGGCTGGGCGAAGTCGTAGTAGAGCCTGTAAACGCTGTCCTCCTCCACGGCGGCCGCGCTGCGGAGCTTCCCGTTCCTGGAGAGCAGGGAGCGGAGGGCCTTCCGGAGCTCCGCGTCGTCGCTGAGGTCCTCGGCCACGATGTCGGAGGACCCCGCCAGGGCGTCCTCCGCCGTCTCCACGCCCTTCTCGGGGTCGATATACTTGGCCGCCTCGGCCAGGGGCTCCGGGCAGTCCGGCCCCTGGGCGAAGAGGAGCTCCGCCAAGGGCTGGAGGCCCTTCTCCCGGGCTACGGTGGCCCGGGTACGGCGCTTTTGCTTGTAGGGCCGGTACAGGTCCTCCACCTCCGCCAGGGTGGCGGCGGCGTCGATGGCGGCGGCCAGCTCCTCCGTCAGTTTCCCCTGTTCCTCGATGGACTTCTTCACGGCCTCCCGCCGCTCCTGGAGGCCCCGGAGGTAGTGCAGCCGCTCCTCCAGGTTCCGGAGGGTGGTGTCGTCCATGGCCCCATGGAGCTCCTTGCGATAGCGGGCGATGAAGGGGATGGTGTTGCCCTCGTCCAGCAGGCGGACCACGTTGTCCACGTACTGGGCGGGCTGATTCAGCTCTTTGGCCAGCTGGTTCAGCAGTTGATCCATAAAAACCTCCCGTGAGAGTGAGGAGTTAGGAGTGAGGAGGTAGGAGTTATTCCAATTCCCCCGCTCCATTTAACTCCTAACTCCTACTTCCTAACTCCTAACTTTTGACTGTTTAACTGTTCAGAGCCTGTATTTTCGCCTCCGCGGCTCGCATGGTTTTGCGGAGGAAGAAGATGCTGAGGATCAGGGAGACTACCTCCGAAATGGGGAAGCAGAACCACACCAGGTCCAGAATGCCCGTCTGGGCCAGCAGCCAGGCGGAGGGCAGCAGGGCCGCCAGCTGGCGGCAGATGGAGCAGATCAGCGTGTGCACCGGGTTCCCGATGGCCTGGCAGACGGAACCGGCGATGATGTCGAAGCCCGCCAGCAGGAAGGAGTAGCTGATGACCCGCAGGGCCACGGTGCCGATGGCCAGCATCTCCGCCGAGGGATTGAAGAAGCCCAGCAGGACCCCGGGAATCAGGTTGAAGGCCAGGCAGCCCGCCACCATGATGACCGTGGCCACGGTGGCCGTGAGCTGGAAGGTCTTGCGCACCCGGTCCAGCCGGGCCGCGCCGTAGTTGTAGGAGATGATGGGCACCATGCCGTTGTTCAGGCCGAAGACGGGCATGAAGATGAAGCTCTGGAGCTTGAAGTAGGCCCCGAAGACCGCCGTGGCCGTGTCGGTGAAGGAGATCAGAATCTTGTTCATGCCGAAGGTCATGACGGACCCGATGGACTGCATGATGATGGAGGGCAGGCCCACCCGGTAAATCTCCCGGACGATCTGCCGGTTGGGCCGGATGTCCCGGAGGCGGAGATGGATGTCCTTGTTGAACTTCAGGTTCATCCACAATCCGATGAAGGCGGCCACGATCTGGCCCAGCACCGTGGCGGCGGCGGCCCCCGCCACCTCCATCCGGGGGAAGCCGAAGAGGCCGAAGATCAGGATGGGGTCCATGATGATGTTGATGACCGCCCCGATGAGCTGGGTAATCATGGAGTACACCGTCCGGCCCGTGGACTGGAGGAGGCGCTCAAAGCAGAACTGGCTGAAAATGCCGATGGAGAGGCCCAGGCAGATCCGGGCGTAGTCCGTGCCGTAGTCCACGATGGGCTTGATGTCCGTCTGGGCCAGGAAGAAGGGCCGGGCCAGCAAAAAGCCGCACACGCCAAAGATGACCGCGCTGAGGAGGAAGACAAAGATGCCCGTGTTGGCGGCCTGGTCGGCCTGGTCCTGCTTCTTCTCCCCCAGGGAGCGGGAGAGGAGGGCGTTCATGCCCACCCCCGTGCCGCCGCCCACGGCGATCATCAGGTTTTGCAGGGGGAAGGCCAGGGAGACGGCGTTCAGGGCGTCCTGACTGATCCGGGCCACGAAGATGCTGTCCACCACGTTGTAGAGGGCCTGGACCAGCATGGAGATCATCATGGGCACGGCCATGCTGGCCAGGAGGGGCGCGATGGCCATGGTGCCCATTTTGTTCTCCTGGGGCTGGGGGGATTGCAAATTGTTCTCTTTCATCTGTAGATCCTTTCTGTATACGCAGGGTTTTGCGGAAAAAAGACGCGCCGGTTCCGCCGCTTCAACCGGCAAACCGGCGCTTGCCGGTTGAGACGGGGGCCGGAAAAAGGACGCGGCTTTGCGGCCGCGCCTTTTTGGAAGGCTGGAGATTATGCTGGGTAGCGGGTGTACGCGTCGTAGTGGTAAGTCCCGCCGTCGGTCCAGGTGTACGCGTCGTCCCAGTGAATCCGGTAGATGGATCCGCCCTGGGTAGAGGCCTGGGAGACGGTGAAGGAGACCTTGCCGTCCTGGCCGGCCTCGGGCCGGGTGAGGACGGAGACCACATGGACCAGCCGGTCGTTCTTGTCCAGCATGACCACCACGTCCCCGGGCCGGGCCTCGGTGAGGGGGACCTTCCGGGTGGGGAAGCCCACCTGGCCGAAGAGCTCGTCACTGACCAGGGTGGCCCAGCCGCCGCAGCCCAGGGTGTTGCTGGTATGGGTCTTGGGGTCCTCCGCCCTGGGATAGGGGTGGGTGGCGGCCCGGACGGGGCTGGAGTTTCCGATGGAGTAACCGGCGGAGAAGTCCACATCCTCCGGATACCGGGCCCGCAGCTCCTGGATGAGCGCCAGCACGTTTTCCTCCGTGGGCTCCTTGCCGTTGGTCAGGGTGGTGGGGGCCGCCTCCGGCTTCGCCTGCGGGGCCGTGATGACCCCGGGCGCGGCGGTCATGCACTGGGCCATGCGGTAGAGGACCACGGCGCCCTGGCCCCGGGTCATGGTGGAGGTGCCGCCAAAGCTGCCGTCGCCCAGGCCGGTGATGATCCCCAGGGCGAAGACCGTGCATACCGCGTCCTGGTAAAAATCCCCCACGGCCTCATAGTCGGGAATCTTTGCCCGGGCGGCGGCCTTTCCCTCCTCGGAGACCGTATAGCCCTTGTCGGCCATGAGATTGGCAATAAATTTGGCCATGTCCCTCCGGGTGACGCTCTGGCCCATGACCTGGGCGTCCTGCCAATACTGGTCTTTGTAGACCATGACGCCCTTGGCGTCCAGGAGGGCGGCGCTGGGACCGTAGAAGCCCAGGGACTTCCAGCGGGCGTGGGCCTCCTCCTCCCCGGAGTAGAAGGCCCGGGTCAGCATGACGCACAGCTGGGCCCGCGTGACGGGTCCGGCGGGACGGAAGGTCCCGTCGGCATAGCCGGACATAAAGCCCTTCTGGGCGCAGTCCTGAATCGCGGCGTGAAAGACGTAGCCGGCGGGCACATCGGAGAACTCCGCAGCCGCCGCCGGGGCGGAGAGGCTCAGGCAGAGGAGCAGGGTCAAAAGCAGGGACAGGGAGCGTTTCATAGGGAACCCCTCCTATTTCTTTAATTCGCCGGTGGCCAGCTGGGTGAGGTAGGCGTTCAAAAAGCCGTCCAGGTCTCCGTCCATGACTCCGTCGATGTTGGCGGTCTCGAAGCTGGTCCGGGTGTCCTTCACCATCTGGTAGGGCATGAAGACATAGGACCGGATCTGACTGCCCCACTCGATTTTCATCTGGACGCCCTTGATGTCGGAGATTTTCTCCGCGTGCTGCTGGGCCTTGAGCTCCAGGAGCTTGGCCCGGAGCATCTTCATGCAGTTGTCCTTGTTCTGGAACTGGCTCCGTTCCTGCTGGCTGGCCACCACGATGCCTGTGGGCTTGTGGATGAGCCGGACGGCGGAGGAGGTCTTGTTGACGTGCTGGCCTCCCGCGCCGCTGGCCCGGTAGACCTGCATCTCGATGTCCTCGTCCCGGATTTCGATGGTCTCGTCGTTCTCCAGCTCCGGCATGACCTCCACGGCGGCGAAGGAGGTCTGCCGCCGGGCGTTGGCGTCAAAGGGGGAGACCCGGACCAGGCGGTGAACGCCGTTCTCGCTTTTCAGCAGGCCATAGGCGTTTTCTCCCTCGATGGAGATGGCGGCGGACTTGATTCCCGCCTCGTCCCCGTCCTCGTAGTCCAGGATTTTGTAAGTGAAGCCCTTCCGCTCCACCCAGCGGGTGTACATCCGGTAGAGCATCTGGGCCCAGTCCTGGGCCTCGGTGCCCCCCGCTCCGGCGTGGAACTGGAGGATGGCGTTGCACCCGTCGTACTCCCCGGAGAGGAGGGTGGCCATCCGGGTCTCGGCGGCCCGGTCCTCCAGGGCGGCGTACTCGTCCTTGAGCTCCTCCAGGAGCTCGGGGTCGTCGGCCTCCTGGCCCATCTCGCACAGGGCGGTGAGGTCCTCCCAGGCGGTGAGGAGCTTTTCCTGTTTGGCAATCTTGTTCTGGAGCTGCTTGAGGCGCTGCTGGACCTTCTGGGAGCGCTCCAGGTCGTTCCAGAAGCCGTCCTGGGCGGTTTCGTCCTCCAGGCGGGCGGCCTCCTGCTTGGCGGCCTCGATGTCCAGGGCGGCGGAGAGCTTATCCAGCTCGGGCCGGAGCTCCCGGAGCTTTTGCTTGTAGGCGTCGTATTCGATCAAAGCCATGATATGATTCTCCATCCTTAACAGATTTCGTCAGCCATAGTATTATATAGGAGGGAATTTTATTTGTAAAGAGAAACTTTTTCTAAGGCCGGGGCGGTTTTGCCCGAATCAAAGGCCGCCCGGAAGGGCGGCCCTTGCGCTTATTCCCAGCGGCGGTACACCGTAGTCACGCCCGCCTTGTCAATCAGGCCGGAGAGGGGGCCCCAGTCGGACCAGCTCACCTTGCCGTTGCGCTCCAGGGAGCAGGCGGTGTAGTGGTCCTCCTCGTAGTCCACCCCGGTGAGGATCAGCACCCGGTC
Source organism: uncultured Oscillibacter sp. (assembly GCA_947245315.1). Lineage (GTDB taxonomy): Bacteria > Bacillota > Clostridia > Oscillospirales > Oscillospiraceae > Oscillibacter. Next base: position 6,344 of record CAMXNV010000095.1, read on the forward strand.
GGACTCCACGCCCTTAATGTACACCATGTCCCCCACGGCCAAACTCCTGAGAGTCCGGGGGATCAGGAGGGGGGCCTCCTCGCCGAAGACGAAATCGCTGACCGCCATGCCGAAGGCCAGGCAGCCCCGGGCGGGGGCCGCCCGGAGGGACTTGTAGTCGTAACGCTGGGTGGTGCTCCAGACGGTGCCCTCGGGGCAGCCCTGCTTCACCAGCTCCAGCAGCTCCGCGATGTTCTCCTCCGTGCGGAGTTTGCCGTTGGGGAGGCGGCCCTCCTCGCAGCGGGGGGTGGCCCGGTTGATTCGGTCCATCATCTCCTGGACGGTCTCCTCCCCCTGGAGGCCGAAGGCGGGCATCTCCGCTGTGGCTGTGTCCTCCGGCTCCTCCGGGGACTCCGGCGCGCCGCCCAGGAACGCGTTCAGCCGGGACCAGATCACGGCGGCCTGAGCCCGGTTCAGGTGGTCCTCCCCGGCGAAGCGGCCGTCGCTCTGCCCCTGGAGGAGGCCGACGCCCCAGCAGGTGAAAACGGCGCTGTGATAGCCCTCGGGAATGTCCGCCCAGTCGGCTATGTCCGTGGTGGAGAGGTTGATGGTCTCATGGAGGGCGTCTTTTTCAAGGACCAGGTTGTAGACCATCTGAGCCATGTCGTAGCGGGTCAGAGGCTGGTCCACGAAGCGGTCCCAGTGGTTCCCCCGGTCCTTATAGGCGGCCTCCACCGACGTGCCCTTCAAAACGGAGCGGCAGGCCTCCATGGCTTGGTACTTGTCCTCCTTGGCGGCGGCGAACTCCTCCGACAAAAAGGACCGGGAGAGGAAGGCGCAGAAGTGGGCGGCGGTGACGTCCCGGCCCGGCTGGAAGGAGCCGTCGCCATAGCCGGTGATGACCCCGGCGGCCACCGCCTCCTGAATGGCCCCGGCGGCCCAGTGGTCCTCCGGGAGATCGTAAAAGCCCGCCGCCTGGGCCGGGAGGGTCAGACAGCAGAGGGCCAGCAGCAACAGCAGCGCTTTTTTCATAGATTTGGGTACTCCTTTTTGTTGAACTTGCTATTAGTTTACCACGGTTGTCCGAAAACCGCAAGGGGGAACCGGGGGCGGGAGACAGACAAACGTCTCCCCATCACGTCGGAGCGCCCTCCCGCCGGTTCTCCGTGTGCCAGGGGCACCAGACCATGTGGTCGTCCACCAGCCCCGCGGCCTGGAGGAAGGAGTAAATGGTAGTGGGCCCCACGAAGCGGAAGCCCAGGGCCTTCAAGTCCCGGCTGAGGGCCGCCGAGAGGGGCGTGGAGGCCGGGAGCTCCGCCGGGGAGGCGAAGTGGTTGACGATGGGCGCGCCGTCCACGTAGGACCAGAGGAAGTGGTCCAGGCTGCCGTGGCGCTCCTGGACCCGGAGGACGGCCCGGGCGTTCTCGACGGCGGCGGACAGCTTGCCCCAGTGGCGGATGATCCCCGGGTCCTGGAGGAGGCGGGCCAGGTCCTCCTCCCCGTAGCGGGCCACCCGCTCCGGGTCGAAATCCTGAAAGGCCCGGCGGAAGGCCTCCCGCTTGTTCAGCACGGTGAGCCAGGAGAGGCCGGCCTGCATGCCCTCCAGGACCAGCAGCTCGAAGAGCCGCCGGTCGTCGTGGAGGGGGCGGCCCCACTCCTGGTCGTGGTAGTCGATGTAAATCTGCTGGGGGCCCGCCCAGGGGCAGCGGAGGGGCTGGGTCATGGCGAGGCTCCTTTCTTGATTTTTAGAGAGAGTATAGCAGAAGGGGGGGGGTTCTGCAAGGGGGCGTGCCCTATGGGAGTGTCCAAAAGGAGAGTTAAAAGAAGTCAAAGAGGGAAAAGGGAACAGCG
>CAMXNV010000096.1 GCA_947245315.1 uncultured Oscillibacter sp.
CCAGCTCCAGCAGCTCGGCGTAGCGCATGGCGATCCCTCCTCTCTGCTTCGGGCAGACGCGGAAGCGTCCCTTGAAACCATGATAACACGGTTTCAAGGGACGCACAAGGAAATTTCTTTACTTCACTTCCAGCTCCGGAGCCAGGGCTGTCTCTCAAACAGCCGCTCCGCCTCCCGGCGGACCCGGTCCGCGTCCACGGTCAGCAGCTCCCGGTCCTTCATCAGCAGCTTCCCGTTTACAATGGAGTGCCGCACGTCCGCGCCGCTGGCGCTCTCCACCAGGGTGTGGACCAGGTTCTGGGTGGGCCAGAGGTGGGGGGCCGCCGTGTCCACGGCGATGAGGTCCGCAGGCGCGCCCCGCTCAATGACGCCCAGGCCCGGTTCCATCAGCGCCGCTGCGCCGCCCTGGGTGGCCATCTTCAAAAGAGTCTCCGCGGGCATGACGGAGGAGTCCGCCGTCCCCACGCCTCGGGTGACGTTCATCACTCCCCGGAACAGGCGCATCTCCCGGAAGAGGTCCAGCCCGCCGTGGGCGGAGCCGTCGGTGCCCAGGCCCACGGGAACCCCGGCGTGAAGGAGCTGGGGCGCGGGGGGCACGCCCTTGCCGCAGTTGGAGAAGGGGCAGTGGACCACCCGGACCTGCCGCCGGGCCAAAATCTCGATCTCCTCCTGGCTGAGGAAGATGCAGTGGGGGGCGGTCATGGGGGCCTCCCAAAGGCCCTCCCGCTCCAGCCAGACGAAGGGGCGCTCGCCGCAGCGCTCGATGAACTCCGTCACCTCGCCGGCGTACTCGTTCATATGGGTCTCCACCGGGACGCCGTCCTCCTCCGCCGCCTGGAAGACCGCCCGGAGCAGCTCCTCGCTGACGGCGGTGGGCGTGGTGACGGAGTAGATAGGCTTCAAGAGCCCTGTCAGGGCGCTTCTCATGGCCCGTAGGCGCTCCACCGCCGCCGGGACCGAGGGGGCCCGCAGACTCTCGGGGCAGAAGGGGTTGTCGTTGGTCATGACGCTGAGGCGGCCCCGGAGGCCCGCTTGTTCATAGACTCCGGCGTAAATCTCCGGGTACTTCCCCCCGGCGTCCACGAAGCCGGTGGTGCCGCAGGAGATCATCTCCATGGCCGCCAGCTCCGCGCTGAGGCGGGAGCTCTCCTCGTCCAGGCGGCTCTCGAAGGGGACGTTGACCCGCTTCCAGATGACGGGCTTCTCGTCCAGCAGACGGCCCCGGAGGAGCTGCTGGCTGGTGTGGAGGTGCCCGTCCACCAGGCCGGGCATCCAGAGGAGGTCCCGGCCGTCCAGGACGGCGTCTCCCCGGTAGGCGCATTGGGCCTGGTCCACGATGTCCAGGACGCGCCCCTCCCGGAGGGCGATGGCCTTCCCGGAGACCAGGGTCATGTCCGGGGCCAGATAGCGGGCGTTGGTGAGCAGAAGGTCGCAGTGAAGGCTGTCAGCCATGGGAAAAACCCTCCTATTTCAAAAGCATGAACAGGGAAAAGCAGATGGAGAACACCGCCACGCCCCGTTTCAGCAGGGACTGGGGCACCCGGGCGGCGGTGACGCTGCCCGCGAAGACCCCCAGGGCGTGGCCCAGCACCGCCGCCAGCAGCATGGGAACCAGGGCGGCCAGGGATTCACAGCGGCTCCCGTACACGGCCACGGCGGGCAGGGCGATGAACACGGAGTCCAGCAGGGCCACGCCCACGGCCATTTTAGCGGGGACCCCCAGGGCCACCAGCAGGGGCATCACCAGCACCGGCCCTCCCGCCCCGGAGAGGGCGCAGAGCAGGGCTGTGGCAAAGCCCAGGGCCAGCAGGGACGGGGTCCCGGGAAAGCGGTCCCCCTTCTTCTCGGGGCCCTTCCGAGCCCGGAGCTCCCGGACGGCGATGGCCAGGCCGGAGAGGAACACCACGATGTATAAAACCACCTTGACGGTCCCGGGCTCCAGCAGACCCCCCAGGGCGGCCCCCAACAGGCTCCCCGCCAGGCTCCCGGCGGAGAGGACCAGGGCGGGCCGCAGGGGCAGCTCCCCCCGGCGGCGGTAGTTCCAGGAGCCGATGGCCCCGGAGACGGCGAAGCACAGGAAACTCAGCAGCAGGGACTCCGTGACCCCCAATCCACAGGCGGCGGTGAAGAGAATGGGCAGCAGGAAGCCCGCCACGCCGCACCAGCCGATGAACAGGCCCACGGCGCAGCTCCCCAGGGCCGCCAGGAGCAGCTCAGATGACATGGGTCAGTCTCAGGACCACCTGGGCCACGATCAGGGAGCCGAAGAAGGTCCCCGTCATGACCAGGACGGTGATGATGATGAGCTTCCAGCCCTGCTTGAAGAACATCTTCAGCTGGTTGCTGATGGACATGCCGGCGAAGGCGCCCACCATGGTCAGGGGAGCGGTGAAGTTGATCTTCCCGGCGGACTCGATGACGAACTGGGACACGGGGGACAGGGGGCAGGCGCACAGGAGTCCCAGGAGGGAGCAGTAGGCCACCGTGGGCAGCTTCAGGGGGATGACATGGGCCAGCCCCGCGGCGCACAGGGCGATGAGCAGCAGCACCAGCACGCCGGGCAGGGACTCGGAAAAGGCCACGTCGAAGCCGATGAGGTTGGCGGTCATCATGCCCAGGCCCGAGATGGCCAGGACGAAAATCCAATCCTTAATGGTCATAGCGCTCTCCTCCTCAATTCTTCCCGGCCAGCTCCCGGCCGGACTTGGTGATGCGTCCTAACGTGGGCTCCAGCTTGCGGTACAGGAAGTTGCACAGGGGCACGCCCAGGAAGATGGCCATATAGATGCCGTCGATGCCGGAGATGGTCTCGCTGGCGGAGGCCATGGCGGCGATCTGGTCCGCCCAGGCGGGCATGACCTCGGACAGGGCCGCCACGGCGGAGCTCATGAGGATGCCCGCGCCCACGCCGGAGGCCATGCCCAGGGCGTAGGGGTGGAAGAGGCCCGTGGCCGCGGCCATGGAGGCTATGAAGCCGAAGTAGATGGTGCCCACCATGCCGCCGACGATGTACACGGAGAGGCTGCCCTGGGCCTCCGGGGAGTCTGCGCCGAACATGTCCTGCATGAGGGCCAGGTTGGTCTCCCGGTTGATGGAGTGGGTGGCCCCGATGGCCTCCCGCTTGAGGCCCAGCAGCAGGGCGACGGGCATGGCCAGGAAGATGGTGCACAGGTTGCCGAACTCCTGGAGCAGCAGGGCGGGCCCGGCGGAGATGACGATGGAGATGTTGGCCCCGGCGTTGATGCCCAGGAACAGGGCGTAGAAGATGGGGAAGATGATGAAGGTGCCCTTCCAGACGGGGATTTTGATCTGCCCGATGGAATCCGCGATGAGGATGAAGACGAAGGCCAGCAGGTAGAGAATCCACTCCATCCTGACCCGCTCTCTCAGGGAGGCGTATGCGCGCTCGACTTTTTTCATAGGGCCCACTCCTTTGTCGTTGATGGGGCTATTATAGCGGAGACGGGGGCGGGGGGAAAAGGACATATGGGCAGTTTTTAAAAAATAAAAGCGGACCCGCCGCGCCCGCAATCCCCGGCCTCATGTGTTGTGAAAGATGGTTCCGCCCAGCCTCTCGACTTCCGCGCCCCAATATGCTATACTGAACGCAAACCCACCCCAAAGCTTTCAAAGCATTCAGGAGGCCGCCATGCTGTTCAACAAACGAAAAACGTCCCCCGCCGCCTACGACAAGGCCGGGAAAATCCCCGTCATCCGCTCCAGCATCTGCACCGGCGAACAGGTGGCGGGCTTCAAGGACCCGGCCACCGGCAAATTCCAGGAGCTCATGCTGATCCGCGACGGCCGGGACCTCCAGGCCTTCCTCCGGCAGTATCAGGTGGACGAGGCGGAGATCAGGCGGGAGTGGTGAGCCGCCTCCCCCGCCGTGTCCGGCATTGAGCGGTTTCGGGAAAACCGGGCTTCCCGCCCGGGCGGAGATCGCGCCCAACGATTATGAAGTCAGAGAGGCGTACCGAATGAAACAGACGTTTTTTAAAGCGCGCCTGAAGGGGCGGAGCTGCAAAGCCTCTCCCTCCAGGCCTCCCGGCTCCTTGCATTCCCCGGCCCGGCCTGTGAAGAAATGCAAAATTTGGAAAATTCGGTTGAAAAGCGCCGGGGCCGGTAGTATACTATTCCTATACGCTTCCCATCCCGCGCGTCTGCCGGGCTCCAGCCCGGCCCGGAGGCGCCAGGACGCGCTCCCGCAGCGACGCGCTCCCGCCGGCGTCCCGGCGGTTTTTCAAATTAGAGGAGGGATTTCAATGCCGGATCATGACTGCAAAGCGAACTTGCCCCTGACCCTGGAACAGCATTTCACCTGCTTGGCGAAGCACTACCCGGACATTCAGGACATCCAGAATCTCCTCAGCCTCTGGCACCTGCTTCGAAAGGACCTGGAGGACCGGCTGCCCTACTCCCGGGGCGTCTTTGCCCACTACAGCCTCCACGACGCCTCCCACAGCCGCTCCGTCATCCAGGCCATCGAGCGCTTCCTGGGGGAGGAGCGGATCCGGATGCTCTCCGCCACGGATACCTTCATGCTCCTCTGCTGCGCCTATGCCCACGACTACGGAATGGCCGTGACCTACAACCAGATTTACGAGGTCCTGGGCAAGCGGGAGTTCCTGGACTTCCTGGAGGAACAGGCCAAGAGCTCCACCGCCGCCGGGGAGGACGTCCAGGCCGTCAAGAACCTCCTGGAGTACGTCAAGAACAAGAAGGTCACCGCCAGCCTTCAAGACCAGTACCGATTCATCATGCAGGCCATCCAGATGTACCTGCGCCCCCTCCACTGGAAGGGCGCGGGGGACGTGTGGAGGGACTTCCAGGGCCTCCTGACCGGGCGCATCAACGAGCGCTTCATCCGGGGCGGAGAGGGCATCATCGACATCTGCGAGGCCCACGGCCAGCCCTTTGAGCGGATCCTGGACCTCAACATCCGGGCCGACGGTATCGTGGGGGACGACTTCCATCCCCGCTTCATCGCCGCCATGCTGCGCCTGGGGGACCTGCTGGATCTGGACAATGGCCGGTTCCCCCGGTGGTTCGTCTCGGAGATCGGGCGGAACCAGGAGGTCATCCCCAAGCTCTCCCGGCTCCACTACAAAAAGCACGAGGCCATCAACCACCTGCTCATCACCCCGAAGCGAATCGAGGTCTGCGCCGCCTGTAGCAGCCGCGAGGACGAGTACGAGGTGGCCGGGCTGGTTCAGGACTGGATTCAAATGCTGAAACAGGAGTGCGACAACCTGGGGCTCCACTGGTCCAAGATTACCCAGGCGAACTTCGGCCGCCCGCCCCTGGTGACCAAGGACGACATCCTGCTGGACGGAAAGCTCTACACGGCGGAGGGCCACAAGCTGCAAATGCAGATGCCCCAGGAGCGGGTCATGAAGCTGCTGGAGGGCACCAACATCTATCGCAACAAGTACATCGGCATCCGGGAGCTGGTGCAGAACGCCGTGGACGCCTCCTTGCTCCAGCTGTGGTACGACATCACCCACAACCGCTACATCCGCCTGGGAATCTCCAAATACGGCCACCTGGAGAACGGGGACGACGACGCCCGCCACTTCCGCCCCGGGAGCAAGAAGGAGGAAATGGGCCTCCTGGAGCACAATCTGGACGTGCTCCAGGAGCTCTTCGGCAGCTATCCCATCACCATTGAGCTGGTCAAGGACCTGGACGCCGGGAAGGTCTTCCTGATGGTGAAGGACCGGGGCATCGGGATCACCCCCCAGGACGCCCGGTACATGGCCGACATCGGGGCCAGCAAGGAGAAGAATGTCCGGATCCGAGCCATCTTGAAGGACATGCCCCGCTGGATGAAGCCCTCCGGAGTCTTCGGCATCGGCCTCCAGTCCGTCTTCCAGCTCACGGACCGGATTGAGTTCTACTCCCGGCGGCCCAACGAGCCGGAGCGGAAAATCGTCTTCAACTCCTATGGCCGGAACCACGGGCGGATCGAGGTCTACGAGATCACCCCCGATCAAAAGGGCATCTACTACGACAACACCCCCCAGGGGACCAACGTAAAAATCGCCATCGACCCGGAGCGCCTCCTCAGCGGGGACCGGGAGGACGGCGCCGCCCGCCGGACCCCCCTGCTCTACTACGACATGGAGTTCAGCCCCGGGGACCCGCTCCAGGCCGTGTACGCCGAGCTCTCCCAGGCCATCATGGACACCCTGCGGGAAAATCCCTATGACTACTTCAACATCTACTACCAGCCCATGATCCGGCAGAACGAGGACACGCCGCCGGAGAAGGGCAAGAAGATACGGCTGCGGCCCAGCTACTTCTCTCCCAACAAGGAAAAAACAACCCAGCAGGACTCCACCCAGAACGCCAGGATCGAAAACAGCGTCCTGCCCTTTTACTCCAAGGGCGCGGAAAACCCGGCCCCCTTCTCCTTTACCCTTGAAAAGGCCTATTATATGGACGAGGACAGCTGCCGGTCCTACCAGCTGAACATCCGGGAGGGCGCCATTACCCAGGAGGGCGGCGTCCGCCGTTTTGAGCTCCCCTCCACGGTCCGGAACCTGTACAATATCCAGTACAAGTTCAATCCCATCTCCAACGCCGACTTCATCTATCCGCCCTCGGTCCGGCAGCTCAAAAAAGGCCACGCCGGCTTCCTGCGCTGGAACATCCACATCATGGATGAAAACCCGGACACGTATCTGAACATCGACCGGGACCGCCTCCGGGAGGGATCCATTGTGGAGGAGGAGCTGGAGCAGATTCAGCGGAAGATTCTCCTCCGCTGGTGCGACTATTTGATCCGCTGGAGAGAGCGGCGGGAGGTCACCCGTTTGAAGGAGGAGCGCCGAGATTTGGAAACTCTCCGGCGTCAAGGAAGAGAGCAGGATTTTGAGACCGGCGGCCCCGCGAATCTTTTCAAAAACCGGCCCCAGCTTCTGGTGTCCTTCGCCCTGCTGTTCTATCAGTATGTCCCCGCTGAGAACTTCCGGGCTTTTATAGAGCCCTACCAGAGCTTCCTGGAGGAACAGGAATTGATTCTGAACAAGGAAGAATTCCCGGTGCAGCGGCTGTGGGAGGCGGGAGCCGTCTTCCAGTCCGAGATTCCCCTGCCCCCCAGGTGGGTTGAAAAGAGGGGTTGGGCCCCCCTCCAGTCTCCAGAAACGGAGAGCGCCACCCGCATGAAGCCGGATACCCTGGCCCGCATTCCCCACCGCCTGATTCACATTTTCAGGATTTTCTCGAACGAGCGGAACGAGCTGACCTACCGCTTCCGCTTTGGCCAGGTCTCCGCGGAGCCCTGCGCCATCGAAATGGACTACGTGGCCCGGCTCCACGACTACGGCAGCGCCCTCAAGCGGGACTACTCCTCTCCCAGCAAGGTCGACTTCGACTCTCTGGTCAGCAAGGCCTTCAAGCCCAACAAGGACTTTCCCCACCTGCTGGTCCTCCGGAACCCGAAGCCCTTCGAGCGGAGCGGAAATTTCGCCTCCCCCATGGATCACTACATCCGCTGGTACATCCTCTCCCCCTTTGACCGGCCCATGACCAGGAAGCTGCGGGACTGGATGAAATCCGGCACGTCTCCCTCCTCCGGGGACCTCCGAACCATCATCCAGGAATACGCCGCCACCAGCCCCCATATGGAGAAGTGCGTGAACTTCGCCTATAAGCAGTGCGCGGCCCGCCTGGAGGCGAAGCACCTCCCCCTGCCGGAGGACCTCCTGGAAACGGTGAAGAAGGAATACCGGGACTTCCTCCTGGATTGCTGCCGGATTCTGCTGGAGAACCGGGAACTAATTATCTCCCAATTTTCAAGCGGCGAGTAGACGGACCCCCGTCCGGCGGAGCGCACGCGCGTTTCCGCCGGGCGGGATTATTTTGCGGTCCGGCGCGGCTTTCCGGGGGTGTCCTATCCGGGGCTTTTTTCTGTAGGGGCGGACCTATGTGTCCGCCCTTCTATAGGGAGCTCCAAGGTTCCGGGGGAACGGAAGGGGGACGGGCCATGGGGGGCCTTTTACAGGAAGTGCCCAGGTTCCGGGAGAAGGGCGGACACACAGGTCCGCCCCTACGGCCCATCCCCTGATAAAATGCGCA
>CAMXNV010000097.1 GCA_947245315.1 uncultured Oscillibacter sp.
GGACATGCCCCAAGGGGGCCTGTGCATACCACCGGCACGGCCGGTGGTTATGATTCGCCCCGTCATAAAATTTTTTCAAGTACCCCCTTGACAAATCCAAAAAATGTGCTATTGTATTAATTGCATAAGACAAAAATACACCCAAGGAGGTGCGCGACATGCAATGGCAGTTTTCCAACGACGCGCCGATCTACACCCAGCTGATTCAGCAGGTGAAGGTGGGCATTGTCACCGGCGCCTTTCCCCCGGGGGAGCGATTGCCCTCCGTGCGGGACCTGGCCACGGAGGCGGGGGTGAACCCCAACACCATGCAGCGGGCGCTGGCGGAGCTGGAGCGGGACGGGCTGGTCTACAGCCAGCGGACCGCCGGAAGATTTGTGACGGAGGACAATACCATGATTAACACGGCGAAGCGCAGCCTGGCCGAGCGCCACGTGAAGACCTTTCTGGAGGCCATGCTCCGGCTGGGCTTCCAGCGGGAGGAGATCATCGAGCTGATAGAGCGGGAGCTGGGAGAGGAGGGCGGAAACCATGCCGGTGCTTGAGTGCAAGGGGCTGACGAAGCGCTTTGGCCGCGTCCCGGCCCTGGAGGACGTGAGCCTCGCCATTGAGCCGGGCCGCATCGTGGGCCTCCTGGGCCCCAACGGCAGCGGCAAGACCACCCTCATCAAATTGGCCAACGGCCTGCTGACCCCCGACGGGGGGTACATGGCCGTCTGCGGCGCGCCCCCGGGACGGGAGAGCCACGGCCTGGTGAGCTACCTCCCGGAGCGCACGGCCATCCCCACCTGGATGTCCGCCAAGCAGCTCCTGGACTTCTATGGGGACTTCTACCAGGACTTCCGCCGGGAGGCGGCGGAGGAGATGCTGGAGCGGCTGAACATCCGCCCCGCCCAGACCATCAAGCAGATGTCCAAGGGCACCCGGGAGAAGGTCCAGCTCATCATGGTCATGAGCCGGGAGGCCAAGCTGTACCTGCTGGATGAGCCCATCGGGGGCGTGGACCCCGCCACCCGGGACTACATCCTCTCCACCATCATCGGGAACTACAACCCCGAGGCGTCGGTGGTCCTCTCCACCCACCTGATCTCCGATGTGGAGAAGGTGCTGGACGAGGTCATCTTTATCAACCAGGGCCGCGTGGTCCTCCAGTCCACCGTGGACGATATTCGGGAGGAGCAGGGCAAGAGCGTGGATGAGCTGTTCCGGGAGGTGTTCAAATGCTGAGAAAATTAGTGAAGCACGAGTTCCGGGCCACGGCCCGGGTGATGCTGCCCATGTACCTGATCCTGCTGGTCACCGCCGTGGGCTCCAACCTGGCGGGCCGGGGGATGATGAACGGTCACTCGGACATCTTAAATACTCTGGCAGTCATCATCGTCATGGCCTTTGGCTTCGCCATTGCGGGCGTCCTGCTGATGTCCTTTGTGCTGATGATCCAGCGGTTCTACAAGAACCTTTTGCAGGATGAGGGCTATCTCATGTTCACCCTCCCCGTCTCCATCCACCAGCACATCTGGTCTAAGCTCATCGTCTCCGCCGTGTGGTTCGTGGCCACCGTGCTGGCGATTATCGCCGCCAGCCTGATTGTGGCCTACGACGTGGGCTTCCTGCGGGGGTTCTTCGACTTCCTGAGCTGGTTCTTCGAGGGGCTCCAGAAGCTGAAAATCAGCGAGACCCTCAACGGCACCGCGTACCTTGTGGAATTCGCCGTTTTGATGTTTTTGTCCCTGGCGGCCTTTTCCCTCCAGTTTTACGCCGCCCTGGCGGCGGGGCACAGCCGGGCCAACCACAAGATGCTCTGGTCCGTGGTCTGGTTCTTCGGCTTCCAGTTCGGCCTGCAATTCCTGGGGTCCATGCTGTTCATCACCCTGGACCGGCTGCACATTCCCTTCCCCTTCGACCTGGAGATTCACTCCGCGGAGGCGGCGATTCACGTGGGGCTGCTGATGGCCAGTGGGTTCGTGATTGTCTACGGCGCGATTTTTTACGCCGTCACCACTTTCTTCTTGAAAAAGCACCTTAACCTGGAGTAAACTAGGGTCCATAATGAATGTACATTATGGAGGAATCCCATGCTGTTTTCAGAGAGCTTTTTGCAAACGCAGACGGGCGAGCTGCTGATGACCTTCCTGGTGGCCATGGTCCCGGTGATCGAGCTCCGGGGGGCCATCCCGGCGGGCATCGCCGCAGGCCTCTCCCCCGCCCTGGCCTGCGCCGCCGCCGTCGCCGGGAACCTGGTTCCCGCGCCCTTCATCATCCTGCTGGGCCGCCGGGTAATGGACTGGCTCCGGGGCGCGCCCTTCTTCGGGCCCAAGGTGGCCTGGCTGGAGCGCCGGGCCCACCTCAAGGGCCGGGTGGTGCGGAAGTACCGGATCCTGGGCCTGGTGATCCTGGTGGGCATCCCCCTGCCGGGAACCGGGGCCTGGACCGGGGCGCTGGTGGCCTCGGTGCTGGACATCCGGATGCGCCACGCCCTGCCCGCCATCTTCCTGGGGCTGGTCATCGCGGCGGCCATTACTACGGCCATTACCTTAGGCCTGTTTAACCTGCTGATTTGATGATAAGGAGTACACAATGAAACGATTGACCATACTTTGCGCCCTGGCGCTGTCGCTGTCCCTGCTGGCAGGGTGCAGCGTGACCTCCCCCGAAGACGAGGAGTTTCAAAGGGACTGGGCGGACTCCATGGACAAGGCCGCCGAGGACTTTGAGGCCGCCTGGGATGGCATCTGGGATGACCGGGACGAGGACGGCGTGGAAAAGGATCACTACTGGAAGGTCCTGGACGCCGAGGGCCAGGAGCTGGGGACCGTCACGGACCCGGAACAGGTCGAGGTCATAGACGACCTCCTCAGCACCGACAGCCATCAGGAGACCCGCATGGCCGAGGACCCCGGCGACCCGGCGTGCAGCTACGTCTACTGCCAGCAGGAGACCCTGAAGGCCGGGCAAAAGCCCGAGGACCGGGAGTATGAGGACCTGGGGCGCTTCACCATCTCGGAGTCGGAGGACGTGATGACCATGGTGATTCTGGAGGATCTGCCCACCCTGCTGAACGTGGACCTGGGGGACCTGCTGACCTTCACCGTCACCATTCCCGCGGAGACGGCGGAGGCCCTCCGGGACCCGGGACAGTTTTTGGACTGACCGCGAATCAGGGACGCGCCCAAGGGGCGCGTCCCTGTTATTTCTTAATAAAAGTGTAAACCAACACTTGACATTTCCCAAAATTCCTATATAATGATAAAGTCTGCGACAGCAGGCATATCCTTGCTCTCATCGGAGTATGAGGGCCATTTGTCCAAAAGGAGGTGCAAACATGGCAAAGGTTACTGCCAATTATGAGGTCGTGTATATCATCGACCCTGCACAGGGGGAGGAGAACATCGCCGCCCTGGTGGCGAAATTCAAGACCCTGGCTGAGCAGAACGGCTCCGCCGTCGAGGTGGAGGAGTGGGGCGCCCGCCGTCTCGCCTATCCCATCAACTACAAGAACGACGGCTACTATGTGCTGATGAGCTTCACCAGCGAACCGTCCTTCCCCAAGGAGCTGGACCGTGTCCTCGGTATTACCGACGGCATCATGCGTTCCCTGATCGTCTGCAAGGGCGAGTAAGGAGGGCTCCGGATGCTGAACAAGATCGTCATCATGGGCCGCTTGACCCGTGACCCCGAGCTGCGCCGCACCCAGAGCGGAACCGCCGTCACGTCCTTCTCCATCGCCTGTGACCGGGACTTCAAGTCCCAGAGCGGCGAGAAGGAGACCGATTTCATCGACGTGGTGGCCTGGCGCGGAACCGCGGAATTCGTCAGCAAGTACTTCTCCAAGGGCCGCATGGCTGTGGTGGAGGGCCGGCTGCAAATCCGCGACTGGACGGACCGGGACGGCGGCAAGCGCAGAAGCGCCGAGGTCGTGGCCGACAACGTCTATTTCGGGGACTCCAAGCGGGACAGCGGCGGCGAGTACGGCGGCTCCTCTTACGGAGCGCCTTCCGCCGGTGGGGCCGCATACGGCGCCCCCGCTGAGAGAGCTCCCGCCTCTGGCTTTGGAGGAGGGTCTGATTTCGCCGAGATCGGCGAAGAGGACGGCGAGCTGCCGTTTTAAGAACCTGTCCGCCGGTAAGACGCGCACAGGCTCCATCGCCGGGTTAAGAATCCGGTAGGCCGGTTCCCCCGGCTGGGCTGAAGCCCGGCAGGAAAAAACGGGGGAGCCCATGGAGGCCGTGGGCGGATTGCTTACAGATTTGTTCTAAGTCCGCCGGGTCCGGGACGAGGTTCCGGACGCCGGTTCTGCGTCCTCCGGCCTTACGGAGGCGGACCTCTGTCCGCGGGCGCCTCAAGGGCCGCCCGGCGCCATTCTTAAAAGGAGGATACCATTCATGGCTTTTGATCGTGAAGCGAGACCCGCTCGTCCGATGCGGGGCAAGCGCCGCAAGGTTTGCCAGTTCTGCGCCGAGAAGTGCGAGCACATCGATTATAAGGACGCGGCCAAGCTGCGCCGTTTCATCTCCGAGCGGGCGAAGATTCTGCCCCGCCGGACCACCGGCACCTGCGCCATGCATCAGCGCCAGCTGACCGAGGCGATTAAGCGCGCCCGGCAGATCGCTCTGCTGCCCTACGTCACGGATTGACGGAACCAAACCCCGGCCTGTTTCCAATGGGGACAGGCCGGGATTTTTGAAACGCGCCCCTCGCCTGTGGGGGTGTTTAGGACTGGTATGGATGACGGGGCGCTTGGGCCTTGGTTCAAGTGTGCCGGGCAAAATTTTTACAGTTCCGGCAGAAAAGGACTTGATTTTTCTTCCCGGTTCGATTATAATAATGATATTGCGCCGGGCACGGCAGTACAACTGAATTCGCAGGGTTAGTACATCGGTAGTACAACGGCTTCCCAAGCCGTGGAGGCGGGTTCGATTCCCGTACCCTGCTCCAAAAAGAAGAGCACCGCTTTGCGGTGCTCTTCCTTTTGGAGCAGGGTAGCCGGTTTGCTGCGCAAACCGGCCGCTACGGCGGGTTATTGAACATGCAGGAAAAACCCGCAAAGGTTTTTCCCGCATACACCCTTTTCCTTGCGATCCGAATGACTCTGGCTGTTGAGGAGCGGGGCTTTTGGAACTGCTGCTTTTGCCACAATCTATTCTTCTGGGCTTGCGGTGGGAGAAACGAAAGGAGCGGAAAAGCGTTGCTTTCCCGCTCCTTCCTCCTATTCGGGAGGGTTGTTCAAATCCAGGATATAGCGCTCGTAGGCGTTGATGATCGTGGTCTCCTCCCGGTGGAGAACCCGGGGAATCTGAAAGCCGTAGTTCACATGGACGTGACCGTGGATCAGATACTGGGGATGGTACTTGTCCACCATATCCAGCAGGCTCTCAAAGCCCTGGTGGGCGTAGTCTTCCGCGTCGCCGTAGCCCTGCATGGGGGAATGGGTCAGGACGATGTCCACGCCGCCCGCCTTCCAGATCCGGTAGCGGAGACGGCGGACGCGGCGGGCCATCTGGGCCTCCGTGTACTGGTGGGGCCCGCCGCTGTACAGGATGCTGCCCCCCAGGCCCAGAATCCGGAGGCCCCGGAGGTTGACCAGCCGGTCCTCGATGCACTCGCAGCCCTCCGGGGGGTGCTGCTCATAGGTCTTGTCGTGGTTCCCGTGAACGTAGAACAGGGGCTTGCCGCTCATGGTCACCAGAAAGGTCAGGTACTTGGAGCTCAGGTCCCCGCAGGAGAGGATGGCGTCCACGCCGTCCAGGCGGCCCGGCTTATAATAATCCCACAGGTACTCGCTCTCTTTGTCGGAAATCAGCAGCAGCTTCACAGGATCGGGTCCTCCTTTTCAGGAGGAATGGCGTCCCGGTACACGCCCTGGAGGCGGACCAGGGGACGGGCCATGGGCAGCAGCTCCTCATAGCGGGGGATGCTCCCCTGGACGCAGTCCAGCAGGGTGTCCATGTGCAGAATCTCCTCCGGCGTCGCGTCGGGGAAGGGCTGGATGGACCCGTCCACGATGCCCTTGCGGAGAATGCCCGCCAGGCGGCGGACGCCCGCGGGCAGCTCGTCGCTCAAAAGAATATCCACGGCCCGGCTGTCCATACCCCACCAGTAGTTCACGGCCTGGCCCGCCGCGGCGCCCAGGGCGTCCCAGCCGCCGTTGAGGACGCTGAACACCAGCTTGGTGTACACGCTGCCCCAGTGCCAGTAGGGGGCCGCCAGGGAGCGGAGCTTCCCGCCCTCGATGCGGCACAGGCCCCAGGGCTCCCGGATGCGGTCCGGCGTGGGCAGGTCCCGGTTGGAGATCAGGGAGGCCCCCTCCCGGGTCAGGGCGTCCAGGACGTCCTCCTCCACGCAGGACCAGCGGACCACCACCTCCGCGCCGGGGTTGGTCAGCTGAGTCCCCAGGGCGAAGGCGTTGATGCTGGCCGGGACGCCGAAGATGGGGTTGCTGGCCACGTAGCCGATCCGGCCGCTGCGGCTCAGGGCCCCGGCGATGGCTCCGGCAATGTACTTGGCCTCGTAGATGCGGCTGTAGTAGGTGCGGATGCCGGCGTAGGGCATGGAGACGGAGCAATTGAAAATCCGGACCTCCGGGTGCCGGGCCGCCGCCTTCCGGCAGGCTCCGATCAGGGGCGGCGTCTCGGCGAAAATCAGCTGGGCCCCGTTCTCGATGGCCCGCTCCATGGCCTCCTCGGCCTGGGCGGCGTCGCCCACGCCGTAGAAGGTCTGGGTGGTCACCTGGTCCGGCAGCACGGTCTCCAGGTACTTCCGTCCCAGGTCGTGGGCCCGGGCCCAGTCGCTCTGCTCCGGGCTCTGGTCGCTGACGAAGGCCACGTTCAGGTGGCTGGGCTGCTTGCCTTTGAAGAGGCGGCCCAGGAGGTGGTTCTCCTTCACCTCCGGCGTGTCCGTCCGGACGGCGATGGGCTCCGTCAGGGCCTTGATGTCCGCCCACACCGCCTTGATGCTCTTGGTCAGCTCCCCGGAGGGGAAGCCGAGCAGATCGTCGAAGCTGTAGACCTTCAGCCACACCAGCATGGCGTCCGCCGTGGTGATGGGCAGGCCGTCGCCCCCCAGCTTGCGGAAGGGCTCCTGGAAGTAGGTGTAGCCCGCGATAAAGCGGCGGCGCTCGTCCTCGGTCCACACGTGGTCCGGCTCGTAGCCCAGGGCCTTCTGGAGCTTCACGAAGCTCCCCGCCCGGCTGAACCGGGTCCGGTACAGCCCCGTCTTGGGGAAGGCCTGCATGAACTCGTAGTAGGCGGCCACCGCCGGGTCCTCGGACCACACGGGGACCATGCGGATCACGTAGGCGGGTATGGTGGGCGCGCCGTAGCTCCGCAGGACGCTGACCCGCTTGTTGCCCTCCTGGACGTAGAAGCGGCCGAAGTACTCATAGCAGCGAATGGGGTCCCGGATGCCCTCGTCCCCCAGGTGGGCCTCGCAGAGGCTCATCCACTTCCCGGCGAACTCCGTGTCCGCGTCCAGCAGGGGCATGAAGTCCGCGGAGAAGGCGGACCGGCGGCCCGCCGTCTTGGTGCCCACGATCTGACCAGCGGGAATCTCAATGACCCCCAGCTCCGTCTGGCCCGCCACCATGGCGTCGCTGATGATCTCGTCCAGAACCTGGGGATAGGGATACCGGCCCTGCATCACGGCCTCCTTATAGGCCTTGCGGCCCTGCCGCAGGGCAAAGGCGTACTGCGCCGCCGCTTCCTGTCGGTTCATAAATCGCTGCCTCCTCCCGCCCCCTCCCGGGGCGTCTAGCGTTTCGTCCGTCTGCTCGTATCGCCTTATTGTACCCTGCCGCCGGGCAAATTACAATGGTATTTTCGCCGAAAGCCAAGGGTTTCAAGGGGTGCGGGCCGGGCCTTTTCGCAAAAGCCGGAGGCGGCGGTTCCTCCGCTTCCGGACGGGGGTGTCCTATTGGCGGGTTTATTGTAGGGGCGGCCCCCCTGGGCCGCCCGTCCTCTTCAAATGCCGGACTTTCCGGAGGACGGGCGATTGATCATCGCCCCTACAAGGCCGCCCTCCTATAGGGAGTGCCGGGCTCCCGGGGAAATGGCCTGGTCTGGGGACCAGGCCCCACAGGGT
>CAMXNV010000098.1 GCA_947245315.1 uncultured Oscillibacter sp.
CGCCGTTAGGCGGGGACGGAGCGGGCGGAATTTCTTCCGACGACATGGGGGGTGCATTGCACCAGCCATCGCTGGTCGCCAAGCCTCCCCGCCCGCAAGGGCGAGTACAAGCCCCCGCCCGGCCGGGCGCTTTACACCATCTTTTCAGGCCGGACGGCCTCATCAAACCCCTCTGCTGACAGCAGCCCCAAGGCCAGGACGGCCTCCTTCAACGTCGTGCCCTCGTGAAGGGCCTTTTTCGCACACTCCGCCGCCTTTTCATAGCCGATCTTCGGCGTCAGGCAGGTCACCAGCATCAGGGAGTTGTTCAAATTCTCCTCCATCCGCTCCGCGTTGGGGACAATCCCCTCCACGCAGTGGCCCCGGAAGGACTCCATGGCATCCGCCAGCAGGTTGGCCGAGAGGAGGAAGTTGTAGGCCGACACCGGCAGGAAGACATTGAGCTGGAAGTTCCCCTGGCTGGCGGCGAAGCCAATGGCCGCGTCGTTCCCCATGACCTGCACCGCCGCCATGGTGACGGCCTCGCACTGGGTGGGGTTCACCTTCCCGGGCATGATGGAGCTGCCGGGCTCGTTCTCCGGGATGCGGAGCTCCCCCATGCCGCAGCGGGGGCCGCTGGCCTCCCAGCGGATGTCGTTGGCAATCTTCATCAGATTGGCCGCCAGGGCCTTCAGGGCCCCGTGGGCGAAGACCAGGGCGTCCTTGCTGGTGAGTGCGTGGAACTTGTTGGCGTCCGGCTGGAAGGGCAGGCCGGTGAGCTCTCGCAGCCTCTCGCACACGGCCTCGTCGTAGCCCTTGGGGGCGTTGAGCCCCGTGCCCACGGCGGTGCCGCCGATGGCCAGGCGGCAGAGCTCCGCCTGGGCGGAGCGGAGCATCCGGCAGGGGGCCTCCACCAGCTCCCGCCAGCCGGAGACCTCCTGGGCGAATTTCAGGGGCGTGGCGTCCTGGAGGTGGGTCCGGCCAATGCGGATCAGGTCCGGGTAGGCCGCTTCCAGCCTGGCAAACGCCTCCGCCAGCCGCTCCGCCGCCGGGAGGACCTGCCGCTCCACGGCCAGGGCCGCCGCGATGTGGAGGGCGGAGGGATAGGTGTCGTTGGAGGACTGGGAGGCGTTCACCTGGTCGTTGGGGTGGAGGGCCACCCCCCGGTCCCCCGCCAGGTGGGCGATGACCTCGTTGACATTCATATTGGTCTGGGTGCCGCTGCCCGTCTGCCAGACCACCAGGGGGAACTCCCCGTCCCACTTCCCGGCCCGGATCTCCTCACAGGCGGCGGAGATGGCCCCCGCCTGTTCCGCCGTCAGCTTCCCCACGGCGGCGTTGGCCTGGGCGCAGGCCTCCTTTAAGTAGGCGAAGGCGGCGATGATCTCCTTGGGCTGGCGCTGGCCGCCGATTTTGAAGTTCTCCAGGCTCCGCTGGGTCTGCGCGCCCCAATGCCGGTCCGCCGGGACGGCGATCTCGCCCATGGTGTCGTGTTCGATGCGGGTCTTATTCATAACGGTTCCCCTTTTCTTTTTTATGGCGCTTATTATACCTGCCGGAGGCCAAAAAAGCAAGCCCGCCGGAGCAAGTGAATGTGTCCGAACGGGCATTTTATAATGGGGGATATTTGTAGGGGAGGGGCTCTGGGACTGCCTGGGTTCCGGGGGATGGCCGGTCTGGGGACCGGCCCCACACTTCTTCTATCGATAGAACACCCTGTAGGGGCGGACCTGCGTGTCCGCCCTTCTTCCGGAACCTGGGCACTTCCTGTAGGAGGCCCTCCCAATGGCCCGGCCCCCAGGCGCTTCCCCCAGAACCCCGGAGCTTCCTGTAGAAGGGCGGACACATAGGTCCGCCCCTACATAAAAAATCTGCGAATAGAACGCTCCCGGGCCAAGCCCGGCGGGCGTTTCCTCACTGGGTCAGCAGAACCAGATTCCGGTCCGTGATAAAATTGGGCACGCTGTACAGCACGGCGATCTGCTCCACGCCGTTGTCCCGGGCGTACTGGGCCGCGGGGTATCGGTAATACCGGGGGTCCAGCAGGTGCACCTCCTCAAAGTGCAGGGCCAGGAAGGGGGCCAGGGAGTCCGCGTAGGAGTCCCGGATCACCAGCAGCTTCCCCGTGCCCTCGGGATTTTTGATGACGCACAGGGGCTGGTTGCCCCCCAGAAAGGCGGAGTATTTATCCTTGGTCTGGAGCTTGGCCAGGTCGTACAGCGCGGCCTTCGCCGGGGACCCGTCCCGCCAGGAGGTGACCTCAAAGCCCTCGTCCGGCACCCAGAACTCGATGGCGTCCGGCGGCAACCAGTGGACGCCGGACTGGGAGTACAGCGTCCCCTGGAACTCGTCGGAGTGGGGCACAATCAGGCGCTCGAAGGTCTCCTGCTCCAGGACCTCCTCCCCCCGGCCCAGGGCCTCCAGCACGGCGGCGTAGCCGTAGTAGGCCCCCAGGGTGGTCCAGTGGTGGTCCGTCCGGTAGAAGATGCTCTCACCGGCGTGGGCCTCCAGCGGCGTCAGGAAGTCAATGGGCTCCAGGTTCTCCAGCTCCGCCGCTCGGGCGATGAAGCGTTTCTGGTCCCAGCTCTCCGCCCCCTTGGGCAGGCGGTCCCGGTGAATCTCCGCCGCCGAGGGGATGAGCCCCAGGTACACCCGGCAGTCCGCCCGCTCCGCCAGGCGGGACACATAGCTCAAATTCTTCTCCTCCAGGCCGTCCTGGGGGGGCTCCACCTTGGAGATCAGGGCGGCGCCGCAGAGGTAGACCCCCTTGAACTCCCGCTTGCCCAGGAGCTGCTCCGCCCGGGCCTTGAGGCCCGTCCACTGGTCCCGGAGGGGGAACTGGTCCGCGAAGTAGTCCTCCACCCCCTTGGTAAAGCTGCCGTCCTTCAAGTCCTCCCAGGAGAAGGCCGGGAGCTGGGCCAGGGTCCGGTTCTCCACGCCGGAGCGGTCCCGGTCCGGCAGGAGGACGTGCCAGGCCAGCAGGCCCCCCAGAAAGAGGCAGAAGAGGGCCGCCAGGAAGCGGCTGTATCTCGTTGTCATCTCGCCGCCTCCTTAAAACCGGAAATACAGGAAGGGGTTATAGCTGCCGTCCACCAGGTAGGCGGTGGACAACACCAGCCCCAGGACCATCAGCACGGGGGCCAGCAGCTTCCGCCCCCGCTCCGGGAGCCTCTTCCACAGGTCCCCGGCCAGGGTGGTGGACCCCAGGGCCAGCAGGAGCAGCACCAGGGCCCAGCTCCGGAGCCGGTAGCCGTCCGCCGGGCTCCAGGCGGGGCCTCCGCCGAAGCACACGGCGAGGTAGCGCCCGCAGACCCCCAGGTCCTCCATGGCGAAGAGCCCCCAGCCCACGAAGACCACCAGCAGCGTATAGGCCCGCTTCACCCAAACCGGCGTCCGGGTGAGGAGGTCCT
Source organism: uncultured Oscillibacter sp. (assembly GCA_947245315.1). Taxonomy (GTDB): domain Bacteria; phylum Bacillota; class Clostridia; order Oscillospirales; family Oscillospiraceae; genus Oscillibacter. The sequence goes on from CAMXNV010000098.1 coordinate 3,390, forward strand.
TGAAGACAAAGCGCTCCAGGATGAGCCACAGGCCGAAGTACAGGCCCCAGAGGATGAAATTCCAGCTGGCCCCGTGCCAGAAGCCGGTGCAGAACCAGACAATCAGCAGGTTCCGCAGGGTCTTGACGCTCCCCGCCCGGCTGCCCCCCAGGGGGAAGTACAGGTACTCCCGAAACCAGGAGGTCAGGGACATGTGCCACCGCCGCCAGAACTCCCCCACGGAGGTGGAGAGATAGGGGTGGTCGAAGTTCTCGTTAAACCGGAAGCCCAGGATCCGCCCCAGGCCGATGGCCATGTCGGAGTACCCGGAGAAGTCGAAGTAAATCTGAAAGCCGAAGGCAAAGAGCCCCGTCCAGCCCCCGGCCATGGTCAGCGCCCCGGCGGCCTGGGAGGCCCGGCAGCTCTCCCACAGGGCCCCGGCGGCGTTGGCCAGGAGGACCTTCTTCGCCAGGCCCACGGTGAACCGGCAGGCCCCCTCCGCGAAGTCCCGGGAGGTGACGGTCCTCTGGACCAGCTCCGCCGCCACGGTCTTGTACTTCACGATGGGCCCGGCGATGAGCTGGGGGAACAAGGTCACGTAGGCCCCGAAGTCGATGACGTTCCGCTGGACCGGCGCGTCCCGGCGATAGAAGTCGATGGTGTAGCTCATGGTCTGGAAGGTGAAGAAGGAGATGCCCAGGGGCAGGGGCAGGCCCAGCTGGGGCAGGTCCACCCCCGGCAGCAGGGACAGGTTGGCCGCCAGGAAGTCCCAGTACTTGAAGAAGCCCAGGAGCAGCAGGTTGAACACCACCGACTGCCCCACGAACCACCGGGCCAGCCGGTCCCGGTCCCGGAACCGCTCCACCAGAAGGCCGTGGCTGTAGTCGATGAAGATGGAGAGGAACATGACCCCCACGTACACCGGCTCCCCCCAGCCGTAGAAAAAGAGGCTGACGACAAGCAGCACAAAATTACGCCGCCGGAGCGGCGTAAGGAAGTACAGGGCCAGGGTCAGCGGCAGATAGCTGAATAAAAACGTCAGGCTGCTGAAAACCATGGAAGCCCCCTCACTGGAATTGGAGGTTGAACTGCTCCTCCAGCTCCGCCTGATGGGCCCCGGAGGCAATCAGGGCAACGTAGGTTCCCTCTTGCAGCACCTTGGCCTTCTTCCAGGACTCCAGGGTCTCGGGGTACCAGGCCCCGCCGTCCACCTGCGCGTCGATGCGGGCCTGGAGGATGACGGCGGCGGCCTCCGCGTCCTCCTCCGTCTCGCCCTGGAACAGGACAATCTCGTTCACGTCGGAGCTCATGGCGGGCACCTGAACGATGAGCTGCTTCCCGGAGAGATCGGAGAGCCCGGGGTAGTAGTCCTCCAGCAGGCCCCCGTCCACGGAGGTCATATAGCCCTCCTCCCAGCCGCACAGCTCCTCCATGCCGGCGTACAGGCTGCTAAGGGACACTTCCGGCTCCTCCGCCCCGCCGTCCTTCTTCCCGCCGCAGCCGGTCACCAGCAGCGCCAGCGCCGCCAGCAGCAATCCCACTCTCTTTTTCATGGTTTTCCTCCCCACCCCGAGGCGGCCCCGCCGCCGGGAAAATTTTCTGCCTGGGTTCCTTGTTTTTATACAGGATTTGCGCTATAATTTCAACATCAAATCTGTAACATTCCGTAACAGTTTCCCTGTTCGCTTGTTACTTTCTGGAGGACGACATGTACAGTTTCCGAAACGACTACAGCGAGGGCGCCCACCCCAAGGTGCTCAAGGCCCTCACCGAGACCAATCTGGAGCAGACCTGCGGCTACGGCCTGGACCCCCATTGCGCCCGGGCGGCGGAGCTCATCCGCACCCTCTGCGCCGCCCCGGAGGCGGACGTCCACTTTCTGGTGGGGGGCACCCAGGCGAACCTGGTGGTCATTGAGGCCCTGACCAAGCCCTATGAGGCGGTGATCGCCGCCCACACGGGCCACATCCACGTCCACGAGACCGGGGCCGTGGAGGCCACGGGCCGGAAGGTGCTGGCGGTCCCCAGCCCCGACGGGAAGCTCACCCCCGCCCTCATCGAGTCCGTGCCGGAGCTCCACAGCAACGAGCACCAGGTGAAGCCCGCCATGGTCTATGTCTCCAACACCACGGAGATCGGAACCGTCTACTCCAAGGCGGAGCTGGCGGCCCTCCGGGCGTGCTGCGACCAGCACGGCCTCCTCCTCTTCCTGGACGGGGCCCGGCTGGGCTCCGCCCTGGCCTGTTCGGATCTGACCCTTCCCGACTACGCCGCCCTCACCGACGCCTTTTACATCGGCGGCACCAAGAACGGCGCCCTCTTCGGGGAGGCCCTGGTGTTCTCCCGCCCCCGGGAGGACTTCCGCTGGTACATGAAGCGCCGGGGGGCCATGCTGGCCAAGGGCCGCCTGCTGGGCGTCCAGTTCCAGGCCCTGCTGGAGGACGGCGCCTTCCTGGACGCCGCCCGCCACGCCAACGCCCTGGCCCTCCGCCTCCGGGACGGCATCGCGGCCCAGGGCTACTCCTTGCCGGTGGAGTCTCCCTCCAACCAGCAGTTCCCCGTGCTGCCCAACGAGACCGTCCGGCGGCTCCAGGAGCTGGGCTATGAATTTGAGATCGACCACGCCGTGGACGGCGGTCACACTCAGATCCGGCTGGTCACCAGCTGGGCGACGCCGGAGCGGGCCGTGGAGGACTTCCTCCGGGACCTGGCCTCCTGCAAGTAACCTTCCCGACGCGCCCCCTCCGGGCTGACCGGAGGGGGCGTTTCGCAAAGGGAGAAAAGGGCGGACACGCGGGTCCGCCCCTACTGGATGTGCTCCTCGGGGAAGCCGTCCAGCACCCGGAAGCCCATCTCCTCGGACGTGGCCAGGGGGTACTTGTAGATGGAATCCGGGTCCTGGATGGGGCAGATTCTCTTTTCCGGCTCCAGGCGGAGAAACGGTTTCCCGTCATCCTGGTTGTTCACTGCGCGTCTGTTCTCTGACATTGCAATCACCTCAGAGGAAGCATGCGCAGAAATTCAAGTTCTATGAACGCAAATTCATCAGGCGGATGCCCGCCTCCTTGTCCCCGGCCACGATCAGGTGGGCGTCCTCCCGGAAGCGATAGTTGGGGTCCACCAGGGGCACCACCACGTCCCCGCTCTTCACGCCCAGGATGTTCACGTTGTACTTCCGCCGGACCTCCAGCTCCATCACCGTCCGGCCCTCCCACTCCTGGGGGACCTCCAGCTCGAAGATGGCGAACTTGGGGGTCAGCTCAAAGTAGTCGAAGACGTTCTCGGCGGAGAAGCGGGTGGCCACCCGGCGGGCCATGTCCATCTCCGTGTGGACCACGAAGTCCGCCCCGATCTTCCGGAGGAACTTGATCTGCCGCTCCTGGTCCGCCCGGGCCACCACGAACTTGGCCCCCAGGTCCTTCAAAGCGGCGGTGGCCTCCAGGGAGCACTGGAAGTCGTCCCGCACACAGACGAAGCAGATGTCGAAATCCGGCACCCCCAGGGAGGCCAGCACCTGCTCGTCCTGGCAGTCCCCCACGCAGGCGGCGGTGGCCTGCCCGGCCACCCGGGCCACCTTGTCCTCGTCCTTGTCCAGCACCATGACCTCGTTCCCCAGCTCCAGCAGGTAGCGGGTCAGGTGTACCCCGAAGCGGCCCATGCCGATGACCAAAAAGGATTTCATAGACGCCAGCCTCCTTTATCCAATCAAAATCTTCTCCGGCATATAGCGCAGCCCGTTCCCGGCGGCCCGGCCCTTGGTCACCGCCATGGCCACGGACATGCTCCCCACCCGTCCGGCGAACATCATCAGCATCACCGTCCACTTGGAGAGCAGCGGCAGGGACGCCGTCAAATTCCGGCTCAGGCCCACGGTGCTCATGGCGGAGACCGTCTCGTACAGCGCGTCCGTCAGCTCCGCCCCCTGGACGCACAGCACCATGCAGCCCAGCAGCGCCCCGAAGAGGTAGAGCCCCGCGGCGGAATAGGCCTTATGGATGTCCCCCTCGTCCAGGCGGCGGCGGAAGGCGTTCACGTCGTCCTGCCGCCAAATCCTGGCCCGGACTCCCAGCAGCAGCACGGCGAAGGTGTTCACCTTCACGCCGCCGCCGGTGGACCCGGAGGCCGCGCCCACGAACATCAAAAGCAGCATCAGCAGCACGCCCCCTTGGCTCAGGGCGGCCTGGTCCACGGAGGCGAAGCCCGCCGTCCGGGCCGTCACCGACTGGAAGGCGGCCATCAGCGCCCGCCTGGGCGCCGGGGCCCCGGCGAAGGCGGCGTTCCCCTCCAGGAAGTAGAAGGCCACGGCTCCCACGGCGAAGAGGACCATGGTCATGGTGAAGGCCAGCTTGGAGTGGAGCCGCCAGCGGCGGAAGTGCCGCCCGTGGGTCAGCACGTCGTCCCACACCAGGAAGCCCAGGCCCCCGCAGATAATCAGGGCCATGAGCACCAGGTTCAAAAGGGGCTCCCCCGCCTCCGAGGTGATGGACGCGCCGGTTCCCAGCAGGTCGAAGCCCGCGTTGCAGAAGGCGGAGACCGCGTGGAACAGGGCCATCCAGAGGCCCCTCCCCAGCCCGTACCTGGGGCAGAACCAGAGGGCCAGCAGCGCCGCCCCCGTCCCCTCGCAGAGGAAGGTGACCAGCAGCGCCCGCCGGGCCAGCCGCACCACGCCCCCCAGCTGGAGGGCCCCCACGCTGTCCTGGAGCAGGGC